>JAADYY010000168.1 GCA_010092805.1 Chloroflexota bacterium
GAGCACAACATGAGCGTCGTCATGAACATCTCCGACCGCGTCACCGTGATGAATCAGGGGCAGGTGATCGCGGAAGGCCCACCCACCGAAATTGCCGCGAATACCCAGGTGCAAAACGTCTATTTGGGCGAATTCTACGGCGATTTCGGCGGGACGCTGCGTTCCACATCTGCATCCGCGACAGCCACCGACGGAGCACACGCCGATCATGACGGATGACAACATTCTGGAAGTACGCGACATCCACACCTTCATCGGCCAATTCCACATCCTGGAGGGGGTGTCGGTGTCGGTGCCCAAAGGCAGCATCACGGTGCTGTTGGGGCGTAACGGCGCGGGCAAAACGACCACGCTCCGCAGCATCTTGGGGCTGACGCCGCCGCGCACGGGTACGATTCTGTTCAACGGCACGCCGATCAACGGGCGGCGCGCCTTCGCTGTCGCCAAACTCGGCATTGGCTATGTGCCAGAGCATCGGGCGGTCTTCAAAGATCTGACCGTGCGCGAAAATTTGCAGATTGCGCAACGCGACCGCGCGGATCTGGAGCGCAAGGCCGATTTCATTTTCGAACTGTTCCCAGATCTCAAGCGGCTGTACCAGCTTTCGGCGGGCAATCTCTCTGGCGGCCAGCAGCAAATGTTGGCCGTTGCACGCGCGCTGGTGCCCGAAAATCAACTGCTGCTGATCGACGAGCCGAGCGAAGGACTCGCGCCTGTGCTCATCGAGCAGTTAATGCACGCGATACGGACATTGGCCGCGCGGACGACCGTCTTGCTAGTAGAGCAGAATTTCCGCATGGCCAGCCAACTGGCCGACCGCTACACCATCATCGATGACGGCCAGACCGTCGCCAGCGGCAGTATGCCCGACCTTGTTCGCGATGATGCGCTCATCCAGCGCTATCTGGGCGTCGCCTGAAAAGGGCCACTTAAGGAGCCACCTCATGCAGCGCAATTACTTGATCGTCGCCGTGATCGCCGCCGGGCTGCTGGTGTTCGCCTTTGTGACGGCGAGCAGCGTGGGTAATTTCGGTATCACCCTGATGTCCGGCCTGTTTCAGGGGATGTTACTGTTCCTGGTCGCCTCCGGCCTGTCGATCATCTTCGGCCTCATGGATGTGCTCAACCTGGCGCAGGGGTCGTATTTTATGGTGGGGGCGTATGTCAGTTACAGCTTTCACCACTCGCCAGAGATGATGACCGTCATCCCCAACCCAGATCTACGTTTTCTGATGGCCGTCCTGGTCGCTGTCGGGATTGGGGCGCTGCTCGGCGGCATCCTCGAGCGCGGCTTGCTGCGCCCCCTCTACGCCCGCCCGATCTTTCAGATCGTGCTGACCTTCGGTGTCTCGCTGGTGCTGCTGGAAGCGGTGAAGTTCATCTGGAGCACCACACCGTACAGTTGGACGGAGTTGTTCGCCTTCCGCGAGGGCTTTTTCGAGCTGTTCGGCCAGCGCTTCAGCACCTATCGCCTGTTTGTGATTGCGATGGGCTTCGCGCTGATCATTGCGATTGCGTTGCTGCTTCAGCGCACACGCATCGGGATCATCATTCGCGCGGGTGTCGAAGATAGCGAAATGGTCGAGGCGCTGGGCGTCAACGTGCGCGCGGTCTTCACGCTGATGTTCACGCTCGGCTGCGCAGTCGCGGCCTTCGGCGGTGCCATCGCCGCGCCATTTCTGGGCGCGTCCACCAGCATGGCGAACACATTTCTGCTGCCAGCCGTCGCGGTTGTCGTGCTCGGCGGGCTGGGGAGCTACATCGGCACCGCGATCAGCAGCGTACTGCTGGGGTTAGCCGTCGCCGTCGTCGCTAACTTCGTGAGTTCGCCCGCCATCAATCAACCGGTTTGGCAAAGCCTGACGCCGATGATTCTGCTCATCCTCGTGCTGCTCGTCCGGCCCAGCGGCCTGTTCGGAAAGGGATCATGATGCAACCGACACGTTCAGGCTGGCGCGGCGCGCTGATCGCAAACTGGTTCTACCTGCTGATCGCCGTCGGTCTGGCTTTCCTCCCGCAAATCATCGGCCTCATCACCGGGGACAGCCCGTTTGGGGTGCGTGGCCGCCCGATTGGGCAGTCGATCTTCTGGCAGGGCGTCTTGATCGAGGTATTTCTGCTGGCCGTGCTGGCCATGAGCTATAATCTACTGTTCGGCTTCACGGGCGTGATCTCGTTCGGCCATGCGCTGTTCTTTGGCGCGGGCGGCTACGTGATTGGGCTGGCGCTGGAGTACACCGAATTGGGGCCTGAACTGAGTGTGATCGTCGGTGTGATCATTGCGCTGGTCGTCTCCGCCGGGTTGGCGCTGCTGATTGGGTTGGCATCGCTGCGGCTGCGCGGCGTCTATTTCGCCGTCTTCACGTTGGCGGTCGCGGAGCTGTTTTTCATCTTCTTCGGGCGCTTGCCCTTGACCTTTGCCGAAGATGGCTTCAGCATCACCGATCTGCCCACCTGGATCGACCCAATTCGGAATCGGCTGGGGTTTTATTACATCGCACTCGTCCTGATGATCGTGACGTTCTTGTTTCTGCGCCGCCTGATCTACTCGCCGACTGGCGCGGTGATGCTCGCGATCCGCGAAAACGAAGAGCGCGCCAAAACCATCGGCTACAACACCCTGCGCTACAAGCTGATCGCGATCATGATCGCGGGCATGTTGGCCGCCCTCGCGGGGATTCTGCAAGCGCTGTTCACCAAAAAGGTCGGCCCCGAACTGCTCGGCCTGACCTACACCATCGATCCGCTGCTGATGACGATCATCGGTGGCGCTGGGACTTTTGCCGGGCCGGTTGTCGGCGCAACAGGCATCCACCTGACGGATCGACTGCTGCGCGACCGCGAGATCATCATTGGTGCAACCACCATCGACATCGGCGCGAGTTGGGCACTGATTCTGGGCATTCTGTTTATTATTGTGGTGCTGGTGCTGCCGCAGGGCATCGTCGGGACGTGGAATCGGTGGCGCGCGGCGCGCCAAGCGCAGACCACACCGCCGCCGCCGCCCTCGGCACGCAACCAGCGCGCCATCGAGACACCTGCCGCCAAATCCAATCCTTGATCTCGCTGTGCTTCCCGAGGAATGATGCGTCGTCTGAAATTCATTGTGTTCGGCTTATGCCTGCTCATCGCTGCTTGCGCCCCAGATCAACCGCAAACGCAGTCCGAGTCCCCTTCTGGTGATGTCCGTGCGTTCCCAGCGCCAGATTTCACGCTCGAACGCCTCGATGGCAACACCCTCACCTTGAGCAATCTGCGTGGGCGGTGGGTGATCGTGAACTTCTGGGCGACGTGGTGTGAGCCGTGCGTCGTCGAGATGCCCGCGCTTCAGAGCATTGCATCAAATTATCGCAGCGACCTGATTTTGCTCGGCATCAACATGCGCGAGACTGTTCCGCTGATCCGCCCGTTTGTAGAGGCGCAGAACCTCACCTTCCCGATTTTGCTCGATCCCAGCGATGAACTACTGGCGCAATACGCCGTCCGGGGCTTGCCCAAAACGATGGTCATCTCCCCGGACGGTGATGTGGTCTGGCAGCAGTTTGGCCCCGTCGAATTGGAGTCATTTGAGCCGACACTTCAGCGCTTGCTCGCCGAAGCAGCGTAGCTCACGCAGCCAGCGCTTCGCGCCGCCGCTCCTGGCCGAGCAGCAGCGCCACCCCGCCAATCAAGATGACGATTAGCGCAATGAGAACGGCGATCATCCCTGCGATCTCTGGTAGGCCGCTGCCGTTCTCCGTGATCTCGATCACCGGGCCGATCAAGTAGTAGGTTGGGAAGAGCTGCGCCAACCACTGCGGCAGGCTCGGTATCAGATTGATCAACGCCGGGGCGTACAGCAGCAGCGCCATCGCTTTAATGATCGTAAACAGCATGTTGGTATCGCGTGCCAGCGTACCCAGCAGCACCCCAAACGCCGCCGCCGCGATCCCGCCCAGCGCCAGCACCGACAGCAGCAGCAGCGGTTGTGTGCCCAACGCCTGATTCAGCACCAGAATGATCAACCCCATCACCAAACTGACGCCCACGCCCAACAACCCCTTCGCGGTGATGACTTCCAGCAGCGACGCTGGCGTGATCACCAGCGCGCGGAGCGTGCCTCGCTGCTTCTCATCAACCAGCGAGACCGCTGGCACCAACGTCCCGCCCAGAACGACGGCCATCAGCACCAGCAGCGGCAGCAGCCGGTCTGCAAACGACTCGATAGCGACATCCCCCATACTGATCGCGTTGATCGACGCTGGCACCGGACGCCCGGTCACATCGACGATGCTCTGTGCCAGCACTGTCACCAGCAAGCCGCGATTGGTGA
>JAADYY010000169.1 GCA_010092805.1 Chloroflexota bacterium
CATCGCTCTACGATCCAAGGCCCATGAGTGCGGTCTCGTACGCGCGCGCCTGCACCCCCGTCAGATTCGCGTTGACTTGCAGCATGATGTTCGCGTTGGTGTACACATAAACGACATCGCGGCGGGTGGCGGAATTGGTGCGCAACTGCGCGATGTAGCGCTCCCATTCGGCCAGCGCTTCGGGCGTGTCAAACACCAGAATTTGCCCACCGTTGGGCGCGACTTGCGCAATCACGAAGGTGACGCGGTCGCTGTGGCTGTTCGGTGCGCCGCGCGCCACGAAGCCGCCAGTGCGGTCGGGCGGGTCAACGGTGAAGTTCAAGCCGGCAGCTTGAAAGGCGTTGACGACATCATCTGCCGTGAAGCGGTTGAACGGCACCGGGGTGGGTTCGGCTGGCCCGCCCAGGGTGTCACAACCCACCAACGCGATCAGCGCAAGCATTGCCAGGATTGATAGAGCACGGTATGGTTTGAACATGGTCACGCTCCCAATCAGTAAGTACCGTCTGAATAGCGCAATACAGGCGATTGTACCCAATGATACTTCTGTGTGATCGACGCCTTCCCTACGCAACAGATATGGAAATTTAGCAGGGGCGATATGACGGTCATTTACCACGAAGAAGACGGCGATCTCGGCCTGCTCAGCGGCAAAACCGTCGCCGTGATCGGTTACGGCCACATGGGCCAGGCGATGGCCCACAACCTGCGCGACAGCGGCGTGCAGATGATCGTCGCCGACCCGCGCCCGGAACGGCAGGCGCAGATCATTGATGCCGGGCTGGTACCCGCCACGCTCGACGAAGCGACCCGGAGCGCGGAGATTTTGCTGCTGCTGCTGCGCGACGAACTCATGCCCCGCATCTATCTTGAACAGATCTCGCCGCACCTGCGCCGCGACCAAATGCTGCTGTTCAGCAACGCCTATAATGTCACGTTCGGGTTCATCGAAGCGCCGCCGTTCGTCGATGTGGGGCTGGTGGCCGCGCGGACGTATGCAGCGGCGGTGCGCTCCCGCTATCTGTCGGGCGAAGGCTTCGCCAGCTTTGTCGCGGTGGCACAGGATGCCAGCCGCCAAGCCTGGCAGACGGTGTTGGCTGTCGCGCGGGCGATTGGCGCGCTGAAGGGTGGCGCTGTTGAGATCGGCTTTGAGCAGGAGACCGAACTCGACCTGTTCATGCAGCAGGCGATCTTGCCGGTCTTTCACCAGTTGATCATCACGGCGGCGCAGCTGCTCATGGCGCGGGGCTACCCGCCGGAAGCCGTCTTCACCGAGCTGTATCTGTCAAATGAAACGTCGGATTATCTGCGGCAGGCGGGCAAGAACGGCCTGATGGAAGCGCTCAAGCTGCAATCGCTGACGAGCCAGTACGGGGTGCTCAGCCGCTACGAGCGCTTCGCTGATCTCAAGCTGGAGCGGCTGATGGAGATCACGATGGAAGAGATTCGCAGCGGGCGCTTTGCCGAAGAGTGGGCTAAAGAATACGCGGCGGATTACCCGCGCCTACAGGCGCTGCGCAAACTGCGCGAGGGCCTCGATATGTGGGAACTCGAACAGCAGACGCTCGAACTGCTGCACCGTGACGATGCGCCAGATGGCAATGCGGGCAGTGACGATACCTGAACGTTGGTACAGCAGGACAGATTGGGTGGTTCTCATTTCGCCGCCGCTGGCTATAATGGGGATGAAATTAAAGTACACTTATCGAAATGTGCGTGATGACAACCCAATTGATGTCCCCCATGCTGCTGGTTTCCGAACAACATCTCGCATCGCGGTTAGACGCACTCGCCCAGGTCAGCGGGCTGGATTCGGCGCTGATCGCGCAGTTTGGCGATTTCATCCGCACCGCCCCAGACGAAGACCTGTTCCGCGCCAGCCCTTACCGCTACGCCCAGCGCGTCGGCATCGGTGACCGGCAGGCGGTTGATCTATTTTTGTACGCCACACACGCTGGCATCCTGGAATTCAATTGGGGCGTGCTGTGCCCACGCTGCGCCGCCTTTATCACCTCGCCGGGCGGGCTGCGTTCGCTGCACACCCACGCCTACTGCGACCTGTGCCAGATCGATTCCGACGTTGTGATCGACGACAACGTTGAGGTCGCGTTCACAGTCGCGCCGTCGGTGCGTACGATCCGCTTTCATAGTCCCAGCACGATCAACCTGAAGCGGGATTGGCGGCGGTTGTTCTTCTCCACCAGCCAGACGATGACGCCGTTTGTGCTCCGGCAGATCGAGCAGTTGTTGGTGGCCGATGCGTTTGTGCCCGCCAACGCCATCTATCAATTCGAGCACATGTGCGTGGCAGGCCAATACTTGATCGCCCTGCCGCAGCACCACGCGCAGGCGGCGCTTGAGGTTGATCCGCAGCACGCCGAGCACACCGTCCACTTTGATCTGCTGGATGGCGCGGTGGTGCCCGCCCGGCAGCGCGTTGGCCCCGGCCCGGTGATCGTGCGGGTTCACAACCGCACCGACACGCTGAACGTCGTCGGCTTGATTCATCGCCCGTTGGCGGTCACCCTCGACCCGGACGCGCCGGAGTC
>JAADYY010000170.1 GCA_010092805.1 Chloroflexota bacterium
CCGGTCAACGAACAATCCTGGGTTCGCGAAGATACCGTTGAAGAGATCGGCGATTGCAGCCGCCTGCCGCAGGCTGGTAGTTAGAACGGCACGCCGTTGAGCGCCTCGCACCAGCGACATTGCGGCGCGAGGCGCGCTACCATGCTATACCGATCAGGGACTCAGGCGGAGACGACCCCCTGATCTTTCAGACGCTGGATGTGATCTGCGTGGTAATGCAACTCGTGTAGGATTTCGTCCGTGTGCTCACCGAGCCGGGGCGGCGGCCTGCGGTAAACGAGCGGAGTTTCCGACAGGTGAACCGGGGTCGCAATCGACTTGAGCGCGCCCAATGTCGGGTGTTCAAGTTCCACGATGATCCCGCGCTCGATGAGGTGCGCATCGGAGAGGGCTTGATCGATGGTGTTGATGCGCCCTGCGGGCACACCCGCCGCCCGCAGATCCGGCAGCCAATCTGCGACGGTGCGCGTCTTGATGATGTCACGGATGATGGGCATGAGCGCCTCGTAGTTTTCGACCCGCTTGGCATTGGCATCAAAGCGGGGATCGGCTGCTAAATCGGCGCGGTCAATGAGTTTGCAAAACGACTGCCACACGTTATCCGACCCCACGCCCAGAATAAACCACTCACCATCCGCGCCTTGAACGGCCTCGTAGGGCGCAATCTGCGGGTGGCGATTGCCCATGCGCTGCGGCGGGGTGCCCGTTGCGAAGTATTCGCCCGCGTAGTTATCCAGCCAGGTGATCTGCCCTTCCTGCAACGATTGATCCAGAAACTGCCCTACACCTGTGCGCTCGCGGGTGTAGAGAGCGGCGAGGATGCCAATGAGCGTGAACAGGCCGCAGGTCAGGTCGGCCATCGGACTCAAAAAGCGCATCGGCGGGCCATCGACTTCCCCGGTCAGCGACATCGTCCCCGACTCTGCTTGCGCGACCAGATCATACCCGCTTTGATCGGCGCGTGGCCCTGTGCGGCCATAGCCGCTGATCGAGGCGTAAATCAGGCGTGGGTTGAGTTGGCGCAGCGTGTCATCATCCAGCGCGTATTTTTGAAGCGAGCGCCGTGTCGCAATGTTGGTGATGAACACATCTGCCGATTCGACGAGTTTGTGCAGAATCACGCGCCCTTCGGCGGCGGCGCCATTCAGCGCGATCCCGCGCTTGTTGCGGTTTGCCGCCAGATAATACGTGCTCTGATCCTGGATGTACGGCGGCCCCCACTGCCGCGACTGATCGCCAACGCCGGGGCGCTCAATCTTGATCACGTCTGCGCCCAGGTCGCCCAACATCATGGCGCAGTAAGGGCCGGCCAGCGCCTGAGTCTGATCGATCACCCGGATTCCCGATAAAGGGGCAGTGTCAGTCACGGTTAGCTCCTTGCGCTGTATCCTCAGTGCCGCCGGGCTGTGATGAGGGCATCAGGCATTCACGCCTTCAAGCTGAAGGTAATCGGCGTAGGGCACGCGCTCGATCAAGCTCAGCTTTTTCCAGGCCGCGAATTCCATCAATTCGTCGGTCACATCGCCGATGCCGACGGCGAAATGATGCTCATGGCCGCGCACCGTCAACGTATTGATCAGATCCCAGGGATCGATCTCCGCCTTGTTGAGTTCAAAGCGATCAAACCAGCCGCGTGTGCCGTCAAAACCTTTGAGCGTATGTTCAATGATGCTGGCGCGCAGCACCAACAGCCGCGAGCCAGCGTCGCCCAGATACGTGATGGTCGTGTCTGGCTGTGGCGCGAAGATCTGGTCGCCGGCCACCCCATACGGTGCGTCGCCGGAGTTGCGCCCCAGCAGCACATGATCCACCCATTTGATCCCGTCGGCGTTGGCGAAGTGCCGGGGCGTGACCCCGCAGTGGAACATCATCATGGAGCGGGTTTTGGGGTCAAGCGCCGCCAGATCCAGCAGTGTTGAGGACGGCGCCGATCCAGTGAGCGTATTCAACAGGTACATGCTGATCGCGCCCTGCAAATCGCCCTCGCAGGACACAGCCACGCCGTCTTCGCTGCCGAGCCAACTGTAGGCCATGCACGGGACGATGCGGTACTGCTCCTGAATCTTTGACCAACACTGCACCGCCAGCGCATCATAGCCGTGCGCTGCAACCATGTCCTTGAGCGCCATGTACACCCGCGTGACGCGCTCAAAGGCGACATCCGAACTGACGGTGACCGCCGCCGCCGCGCCGCGAATGTCGGACGCCAACGCGCTCACGGCGGACGCCTGCTGCGCCTCCGCCCGCTGCACAAGCTCCGCCATTTCGTGCTCACCGACGCTCAGCCCCAGTCGTTCATTCAGGCGGCGCGGATCGACCATCATGTTATGGAAGCCGGGGGATACCCCGCCGATCCAGCCGATGCGGGCGCGTTCGATGTTTTTGACGGCGGTCAGGGCGCGCACCGTGATCCCGAAGCGGCGGGTGAACATCTCGCTATCGACATGATCGTAAAACCACTTAAACGGGATGTCGCGGTGGCGCAGGTAGCGCTTGAGGATGCTCGCGTGTTCGTTGAGCGCGACGAGCGAATGGAGCTGCACCGGCCCATCCAACGACGGATCGGGCAGTGACCACAACCCGATACGCGGCGCGACCTCCACCAACGGGAGCAGTTGATCGCCGATGCTGATCGATGTGTTCTGGATCAGCAGCAAGTCAAGCGACTTGTCCTTGAGCGACTGTGCTGCGCGCAGCGCGTCGGCTTCGTTCTGGACGGGTTCGGCAACCGGAAACAGATCGAAACCCCATGCGGCGGCGAGTTTTTCCAACCCTTGAATCGTGCGCTCGCGGTAACCCAATTGTTCCGCGAAGTAGGCGGGCAGTGACAGCCCCACATACCCCACCCGCAGCTTATGCTTCACCATGATCATCGTCCTTCCCGTTGCTGTATATGGTTGCCGAGACGCTCACGCCTGGACGATCCGCACGTTGGCACCGATGGCCGGGGCATCCCACAGCGCTTTCAGTTCGTCATCCACGCGGCACAGCGAGAGCGCAAACCCGGCCATCTCCTGCGTGGTGGCATACGGGCCAATGTGCGTCTTGTACACGCTGATCCCCGCTTGTTTGAGGCGCTGCGCCACCGTGCCGAACAGGATGAACAACTCCATCTGAGTCATGCTGCCGCTGTTGTTCAGCAGCACCAGCACCTCAGCGCCCGCCTGAAACGGCAAATCCTCCAGGATGGCGGGCAGCATGGCGTCAATCGTCGCCTCGGCGGAGACGAGTTGCTGCCGTCCCTGCCCCACTTCGCCATGAACGCCCATGCCCACTTCGATCTCGTCATCCGGCAGATCAAACATGACCTCGCCGGAAACCGGATTTGTCCCCGGCGTGATGGCGACGGCCAAGGTGCGGGTGTTGTCGCGGATCTTCTCTGCCATTGCTTTGCACTGCGCCAGAGTCACGTTTTGCTCGGCATACGCGCCCAGCATCTTCCAGACGAAGAACAAGCCGGCGGTGCCGCGCCGTTCTGGTTCCTGGCCTTTGGGCGCGCTCGAAATGTCGTCGTACAAGACCACCATCTCGACATTGTCGATGCCCTGCGCCGCGCACATTTGCAACGCCAACTGCGCATTCAGCAGATCGCCCGCGTGGTGCGACACACAAACCAACACACCGCCGCCGCGCTCTGCCGCCTTGATACCCTCGACGATGCGCCCGGCCCCCGGCGCGGCGAAAATATCGCCGGGGATGTTGACATCGAACAGGCCCGGCCCCACCAGCCCGATCATGGCGGGTTCGTGGCCGCTGCCGTTACCGATCACCAGCGCCACCTTGCCCGCCGCTTTGGGTTGGCTGCGCACGATCAGCCCCGACGCGGTGAGCGTGACAATATCGGGGTAGGCGGCGGCGAACCCGGCCAGCATATCGCCCAGAATATTTTCCGGTTGGTTGATGAGTTTCTTCTTACGCGGTGCCATTATGCCTCCGAAGCGACAAAATGCATCAAATGGATAGGGTGCTGCACCGGGGCGTCGGCATACGCGACCTGCACGCGCATCCCCGTGTGAACGGCCTGCGGATCGGCCTTCAGGAGGTGCGGGAACAGTGTCGAACTGCCATCGAGCAGCACATACGCCAGAATGATCGGCATGGACATCCGGCGCACATCGTCGTTGACCTCCGACGCGAAATGCATCACCGCATAGGTCATCAGCGCGCCGGTGCCGGGCAGCCGCGTCCAGCCCGTGATGTGCAGGCAGTCTGGGCACAGCGGGCGCGGCGGCGTGTACACACGCTCACAATTGGAGCAGCGCGTACCGTAGAATTGCTTGTTCGCCAGCTCGATGAAGAAACGTGAATATTTGCCCAGGCTGTGGCGATACTGCTGCGTCAGTTCCAGCGTGATGATCTCAACTTGACGGAATGCCTCCCAGGGATCGTCTGTGCCAGCCCAGGCAGGCTGCACCGTCTTTTGCTCGATCACACTCTCGACTGAAGCGCTGCTCATCCGCTAATCCTGACGCTCGAAGATGTTGACCACACAGATGGAGCCGATCCCGGCGTGGGTGTCCGTCAAGCCGCGCCGGGCATCCGCGACCTGCCGCGCTGGGTTGACCGCGCCCCATAACTGCTGCACCACTTCAACAGCCTGCGCGATCCCGGTGGCACCGACGGGCGCGCCGCGCCCCAGCAAGCCGCCGCTGGGATTGACCGGAAGCTGGCCGCCGTGATCAAATGTTCCGGCGACCACCGCCGCCCCGCCCTCACCCTCACCGACGAAACCGAGATCTTCGACCGCCTGAATCTCGACGCCGCTGTAACTGTCGTAGAGTTCAGCCACATCGATCTCTGCGAGTGGATCGCTGATCCCTGCCATGCGATAGGCTTGTTGGGCGGCGGCCCGCTTCCCGGCGAAGTTGGTGAGATGCGGGTAGCGATCACCCAGGCGCATCGTATCGGTGCCGCAGCCCGTCCCGGTGAACGCGACCACCGGGCGCTCCGCGTAGCGCGGGCTGTGCTGAGCGGCCCATTCCCGCGTTGCCAGCAGCATGGCCGCCGCCCCATCGCTGAGCAGGCTGCAATCGAGCAGCGTGTAGGGTTCGGCAATCGGGCGGGCATTCAGCACATCCGCAACCGTGATGTCCATCGGTTTTTGCGCAATGGGATTGTTGGCGGCGTTGCGCCGGTTGCGCACCGCGACATGGGCGAAGTGCTCGCGCTGAGTGCCGTACTTTTCCATGTGTGCGCGCATCATGGCCGCGTAGAACGCCGTATACGTGCCGCCGACCATCATCTCCCAATCGACATCGGCGGAGAGGGCGAACAGTTGATTCGCCGTCTGCGCGGAAATACGCTTGCCGTTGGTTTCACAGCCATACACCAGCATCGAATCACACAAGCCGCTCTGGAGATAGGCCCATGCGGTGCGCAGCGCCAGCGCTCCGGTCGCGCCGCCGCCCTCCACGCGGACGTTCGGCGTGGGGTTGAGGCCGAGCGTGTCGTGTAAGATTGCGCCGAGTGTCATCTGCCGGTTGAAATGATCGCTCTCGTAGCTGGTGAGTCCATGCTGCACCGCCGCGAGCGTCTCCAGCCCCGCGTCGCGCACACAGTCGAGCACCGCTTCCACCGCGAGATCGCGCACGGTGCAGTCCTCACGGTTCGCAGCGAAGGGCGTCATCCCCACACCGACCACCACCGGCACGCGCTCAGCCATCGTCACCCGCCCCCAGATTCGGGTACTGCCGGAAGGTCGCGGGGGTGATAGCTGGCGGTGTTCTGTCGCGGCGCGTAAACCAGGGCGATCCGTAGGCGGTGGCGATGGCACTCAACAGTTGCAGCCGTTTGCGCCCGGTCTGCTGCAACCACTGCTGGCGCGCAGCAACATCGGCGATTTGGGCGGCTTCGCCCCACAGCGCCCGGCCCACCATAAACCCGGAGGCTCCGGCTTTGCACGCGACTTCTAATTGTTGGGCGAACAGATCGAACGTGACGCCCGCGCTCAGCAGCACCCAGGGGACGTTGATCGCCTGCGTGATCGCCTCGCAGGCTGCCCGCCACACCGCCGGATCAGTTTCCCGTTTCATATCGACGGGGAACTCCAACTTGAGGACATCCACGTCAAACTGGCTGATCTGATAGGCGGCGTCGGCGACGAGCCACCCGGAGGTTGTGGCAGTTGGCTGGTCCGAATCGCGATAGACGATGGGTTCGGCATAAAACGGAATTTCCAGCCTGGCGCAGTCCGCCGCGACCGCGCCGACGATGGCTTCCTGACGGCGGGCGTGATCGGTGGCGTGGGGGTTGTAGTAAAAGAACAGCTTGACGCCATCCGCGTTCATCTGCTTGATGTTAGCGACGCTCCAGCCGGGGTTGATCTCGACAGCGAGCGGCAGGGGGGCCATCTGGTAGTCGGCTTTTTCCAATTCGACCAGCAGGCCCTTCGCCCCCAGGCTGCGATCCGCGACGGCTTGAAACGCCCCATAGATAGGATCGAGCAGCACCCCGCTCACATCATCGATCAGGCTGCGGACCACCTGCCGCTTGAAGCCCACCATCTCCGCAGCGCTGACGCTTCCCGGTGCTTCCGGGTTCAGCGCCCGGCGCAGCGCATCCTGATGATCGATGGCGAGAATCGTAAACAGGCCGTCGGCGGTGCTGGCCCGCTGCAACGCGCGATCTTTGCCGATGGCTGCGCGGTGTGCGGTCATTCTTCGGTGTTCACCCACACGCTCTTGACTTCGGTGTACAGATCGATGGCTTCCTTGCCCATCTCGCGCCCGTAGCCGCTTTGCTTGTAGCCACCAAACGGCGACGCAGCCTCGGTATCGCCCCAGGTATTGATCCAGATGGTGCCCGCCCGCAGCGATTTCGCCAGCTTATGCGCTTTGCGCAGATCCGTCGTCCATAAGCCCGCCGCCAATCCGAAAGAGGTATCGTTGGCGCGGCTGATGATTTCGCTCACGTCATCAAACGGCATGGCGCACACAACCGGCCCAAAGATCTCCTCGCGGCTGATGCGCAGGTCATCGCGGACGTTGGTGAAAATCGTCGGCTCGATGAAGTAGCCGTCGGCCAACGCGCCAGACAGCCGCCCACCGCCCGTGATCGCCTGCGCGCCCTGCGCAAAGCCATCCTCGATGTAGCCCAGCACGCGCTGCAACTGCTCATCGCTGATCACCGGGCCGAGGTTCGGCTGCTGCCGCCCCATGCCCGGCCCCACCATGATGTTCTGAGTCTCGGCGCGCATCCCTGCGAGCACCTGCTCAAACACCGGGCGCTGAATATACAGCCGCGACCCAGCGGTGCAGGATTGGCCGTTGTTGCCGAAGATCGCCCAGGTCGATCCGACAGCGGCTTGCTCAAGGTCGGCATCGGCAAACACGATGTTGGGGCTTTTGCCGCCCAACTCCAGCGACACGCGCTTGAGATTGCCCACCGACCCCTGCACAATTTTGCGCGCGGTTGCGACGCTGCCCGTAAACCCGATCTTATCGACGCCGTGATGTTCGACGAGCGCCGCGCCCGCTTCCTCGCCGTAGCCGGGCAGCACATTGAACACGCCGGGCGGGAAACCCGCTTCCTCGGTCAGTTTCGCCACATACAGCGCGCTCAGCGGCGTTTGTTCGGCGGGCTTGACGATCACGCAGTTGCCAGCGGCCAGCGCCGGGGCAAACTTCCAGGTCGCCATGAGCAGCGGGTAATTCCAGGGCGAGATTAGCCCGACCACGCCGACCGGCTCGCGCAAGGTGTAGTTGAACATCTCCGGCTCGTTGACCGGGATCGTGCTGCCTTCGATCTTGGTACACCAGCCGGCGTAGTAGTAGAGATGCTCCGCCGCCAGCGGAATATCGACGGTGCGCGTCGTCTCGAGGGGTTTGCCGTTATCCAGCGAGTCGAGCTGCGCGAGGATCGGCGTGTGCTGTTCGATGAGTTCCGCCAACCGCCAAATACACTTCGAGCGATCCGACGGCGACATTTTCAGCCACCAGTCGCCGCTATCGAAGGCTTTACGCGCCGCTGCGACGGCGACATCAGCATCGGCTGGCTGCGCCCGCCCGATCTGGGCCAAGCGCCGCCCTGTTGACGGATCGAGCGACTCGAAGGTCTGTTCAGCGCGCGGCGGCGTGTAGCGGCCATCGATATACGGCAGCAGCGGATCGGCCAGAAACGCCGCGACTTCCGGCAGCAGCGGGATGTATGTATCGGGCAATGTCTCAAACATACCAGTCCTTGACAATCATAACTGCGCCGCCAATTCCAGCGCGACTTCGAACACGGCTTGATTACTGCGATCCAGCGCCTCTTGCCCGCCGGGTGGCAGCGGATCGAGGAAGCGGCGGCCCCGCGTCAGATCATCCCACACCACAACCATCGACACGGCGGGCATCTCGAAATAGCGGGCGACAGCATAGGTGGTGGCCGTCTCCATTTCGACGGACAAGTATCCGGCTTGGTGCCAGGCTGCCACCATTTGCGCGGTTTCCGTGAACAGCGACGACCACGTGACATTAGGGCCGCGATAAGCGGTCAGCCCGCGTGCCTCCAGCAGGTGCTGGGCTTTGCCCAACCAGACTGAATCGCCGAGCACCGCGTCAGGCGCGCCGTACATATGTGCCACCCCTTCGCGGCAAATCGCCACATCCGGCAGGATGATGTCTCCGGGGTTCAGATGCGCTTGCAACCCGCCGCACGTGCCAATCTGCACAGCGAGCTTGCTGCCCAGCGCGCCAAACAAATGGATGATCTCGACGGTTCGGGGCGCGCCGTAAGCCATGCAAAACGCCACCTTGCGATCCCCCCAGCGCCCCCAGAAAATATCCGGGAATTTGAGTTCGCGCACATCGCGCAGGTAGCCCAGCCGCCAGGCGGTGCGCTGTGCCCGCCACCAACTGCCCTCGACGATCACCACATCCGGCACATCATCGGCGGGTAGCGCCAGCGCCGCCAGCCATTCGTCGGCTTCAATTTCCATAATGGATCGAAAATTCACCATCTCAGATCACTCATGGCGCGGTGTTCAGCTTGGTGAAGAAGTCACGGAAGATCTCATCGCGGTTGCAGCCGTACGCTTCCCGCATCACATGCCGATTCGTGTCCTGTACGTAGTACAGGTCATCGGTGAGGATGGGCGCGGGCACGATCCGCGATGGCACCCAATCCGGGTTGATCAACCAGGCGAAGTTGATCAGATCCCAGATGACCCAGGTTCGCCCAAAATGATCGTTGACGCCGATCAGCGTGTGGATGGGGTTGTGCGTGTACAGGTGATAGAGATAAGCGCCGATTTTGCCCTTGCCCTGCACCCACTGTTCCATATCCGGCAGCGAGAGCTTGAGCTGCTCGCCGATGTAATACCCCGGCAGATACACATGGGGCACGCCGCAGTCAAACAGCAGCCGCGACGCGAGCGGGTCTTGCATGAGGTTCAGCGACGGCAGATTCGACAGGTTGATCGCGGAAGGGTACGACGAAGTCCATGTGACGACGATCTTCGTGATGATCTCCGGTGCCAGCAAAATGGCCGAGGCGATGTTGGTCACACAGCCAATCGCAGCGATGTAGAGCGGTCGGTCGTCGGCGGCCAGCGCCCGCTCGATGATGAAGTCGGCGGCATCGCTCTTGATCGGCGCGTCGAGCGATGTCAGGTAATCGGGCGATCCGCGAAATACCTTGCCCGCTGGATTCGCGCCCAGCAGATCAAAGACTTTGAGGATCTCCTGATAGCTCAGTTCCATCCCGGCATCAGGATCGACAAATGCGATGGTGTGCGGGTCGAAGCCGCTGTCGATCATCCGCCGTGCTGAGGCGGCGTAGCGCATGGCAATATCCGGCATCGCTGCGCCCACGTCCGAAGCGCCGTGTTTGGTGAGCGCGTCATACGCCTGAAGCAGCGGCTCGCGGTGATGGCGGTGCGAGTACGGTTCCGCCACCACGCCCTCAATCTCAAAGACATTCTGTGAGAGCAGCGCCCATGCAATCGCAAACTGATCGTCGATTTCATTATGCGCGTCCGTATCAATGATCAGGCGCACCGTGCCGGTCGGCGGTTCGAGTCGTTGGCGCAGTTCCGCTTCGCTGAGCTGCGGGAATGTTGGCATCGCCAGAGCCTCCGTGTATTGCGCTGTGTGCTGAAATCTCGACGCTTAGAGCAGCGCCCCCAAATCATCAATGTTGGCGCGTGCCTGCTGGTAATCCTGCTGGATCAATGCGGTCAGCCGCAGCGCATAGTCGCGCATATCGACTTCGGGATTGCCGTCGATCACGGGTTGAATCCATTCGGGCGGGATGCCGTCCACCCCGTTGAGCGCGCCCGCCAACGCCCCGGCCACGCTCGCATAGCTGTCCTTGTCGCGCCCATACATGATCGCGCCCATGATCGACTGCTTGACATCACCTTCTGCCGCCACAACCATCGACAGCGCGACGACGAGCGTGTGAATCGCCTCCGAGAAGAGATGCCCCCATTCGAGGATCTCCATGAGCGGTTCGCGGATGGCGAACACATCGCGCTCACGGCGGGCCACTTCCAGCGCCTTGTCGAGAAACTGAATGTTCGGGTCGTAGCGCCATTCCGTATTGTGCCAGTGGTCGCCCTCACGCCGCCGCGAGAAGGCGATGTGCGCCTCACGCGCCGCGCTGATGACCCCATCGACGGTTGCATCGGGGCGCATCGCTTCGGCAACGGCGGCCACATACAGCGCGGAACTGCTCTTGGCGTAGCCAGCAGTGAGGAACGCCAGATCAAACCCCAACTGATACGCCTCATGCGGGCGGCACGCGCTGATCAACCCCAACGGCGAATTTGCCATCAAGGAGCCGTTGGTCGGCTCGCCGCCAAACGCGGCCTTGTCCTCGCCCCAGATGGCTTTCATGTAGTATTCTTCGACGAAGCCTTCATGCAAATCGTCCGGGGCTTGGTGATACGCTTCGGCCAATGCCAGCGCCAGATCGCCGGGGCGCGGCTTGCCACCCGCCCGGAAGATCGCCCGGCAGTGGATGTGTTTCAGCCGTGTATCATCGGTGTAGTTGCCGATGGCATCCCCTTCGGCAAAATGCGCGTGATGCGCAGGTGGGCGGTTATACGGCACATAGCGATCCAAATTGCCGTTATACGTCGTGCGGATTTCTTCCGGCGTCATGTGTTCCACCGGGCCGCCCAGCGCGTCGCCAATCGCGCCACCGAGCAGACAGCCGTAGACTTTGCTGAACAGGCGTGTGTTTTCCATAGCGTCTCACGATTTCCCGTTGGGATGCGGCAGCAGCCAGATGTGCGCCTTGGGCAGTTGAATAGGAATGGTCGCGCCGATTTCCGGGTCGAAATCGACCGGGCCGTGCGCCAGCCAGGTGTTGCCCAGCACATCAAGCTGCACCTGCTTGTAGGTGCCCATATAAACCTGCGTGAGCACCTTCGCTTGCACCAGATTGGTATCATTCTGGGGGATGAGCTGGACATCTTCCGGGCGCACAGTGAGCACGACATCGCCGTCTGGTTGGTTGACGCGCTCCGGGCTGATTTCCAGCGTCCCCGCCGCTGTCTCAACGTGATCGGCTTTGCGCACGGCGTCCAGCAGGTTGTCATTGCGGAAGAAATGCGCGACCTGCGCCGAATGCGGGCGCTGATAAAACGCCTGCGGCTGATCGAACTGTTGCAGCACGCCGTTGAACATCAACGCAATTCGATCTGCCAGCATGACCGCTTCTTCCTGGTCGTGGGTGACGAAAATGCTGGTGGTGCTCGTCTCGCGCTGGATGGTGCGGATGAGTTCGCGCATTTCCAAGCGCAAATTCGCGTCCAGGTTGGCGAGCGGTTCATCCAGCAGCAGCACCTTCGGACTCACGATCAACGCACGGGCCAGGGCGATGCGCTGCTGCTGCCCGCCGGAAAGCTCGTGTGGGCGGCGCTGCTCAAACCCCGGCAAGCGCACCAATTCCAGCATTTCGCTCACGCGGCGGTCGATCTCTTGTTTGCTGATGCCCGCCATCCGCAAGCCAAAGCCGACGTTTTTAGCGACGTTCATCGTGGGGAACAGCAGGTGCTTCTGGAAGACCATCACCGCGCCGCGCTTTTCGGTGGGCACGGTGACCACCGATTTGCCGTCGAATTGAATATCGCCTGCGGTGGGCAGCAGCAGCCCCGTGATCATGCGCAGAGTCGTGGTTTTGCCGCACCCGGAAGGCCCCAAAAACGCGACCAATTCGCCGCTGCGGATTTCAAGGTTGAGATTGTCGACAGCGATGACATCATCAAACCGACGGGTCAAGTCCTTGAGCAAAACGTGGGTCATAGCCGCCCAAACCCTCCCATCACCGCCGAGTCTTGGCCCAACTGCCGCGAGATCAAGATCAGCACTAGAATCGCCGGAGCGACGAACACTAGGCTGATCGCGGCGGCGTTGGAATAATTCACCCCGCTGATGAACGGGAACAGCACAATCGGCAGGGTGATGATCGTGCCGCCACCGATCAATACGGTGGTGATGTACTGCCCCCACGAGATCAGGAAGGTGAACATCGTCGCCACCATCAGGCCGGGCAGAATGCCGGGCAGCGTCACATTCAGGAAGACCTGCACCGGGCCAGCCCCCAGCGTTTTGGCGGTGTCTTCCAGTTCAGTGCCGTAATTGGCAAAGACACTGCTCATCACCAGTACCATATACGGAATACACGGGATCAAATGTACCAGACTGACCCCGATAAAGGTGTTGGTGAGGCCCAGCCGAATGAACAATTGATGAATGCCCAGCGTCGAGACGATGCCCGGCACGATGATCGGCACCATCAAAATCCATTCGACCACCGCTTTGCCGCGAAAATTGTTCAGCGCGATGGCGCGGGCGGCGGGCAACCCCACCAGAATCGACAGGATGCAGACGAAAATGGCGATTTGCATACTGTTCGAGAACCCCTCCACGACGCGGGAGGAGGCTGAGAAGACATATTCCCAGGAACTCAGGCTCCATTCCGACGGCAGCAGCGAGGGGAACAGCCAGCGAAACGCAAATGACCAGATGATCTGTGGGATGACGGGCAGCAGCACGCCCAGAATGATGGTGATGATAGCCATCCAGCGCACCAGCCGCTGCACCGTTGTTTGTCTTGCTTGCATCAGCAGCCCCCTCCGGTCAGCGGTCAACGGCGTATCTGGCGAGCCATCGATAGGCCACCAGCAGCGCGATAGCGACGACGGCCAAGATCATACTGATCGCCATGGCCTGCGGTCGCAGCGCCAGGTCAGGATCTTGGTAATTGCGGAAGGCCATGACCGGCAAGGTCGTGGGGTGCCTGACCCCCAGCAGGAGTGGAATCTCATAATTGGCGAAGACAAACGCAAACACGATGATCGATGTGGAGAGAATCCCCGGCAAGATCAGCGGCAGCAGCACATACCGGAAGCGCTGCCAGGCGTTCGCGCCCAAGGTCTGCGCGATCTCTTCGTACTGCGGCCCCACACTCTTGAGCACCGCCAGCACGACAATGCCGATAAACGGCACTTCTTTCCACAAGAAGGTCAACTGGATGGCGACGCCGGGCCGGTCGAACACCATCACCGGGAAATCACGCGGCGTTTCGGTCAAGCCCAGCGCCACGGTACCCCGCGAGAGCAGCCCGCTTTGGCTGACGAGCAGCACGATGCCCGTCGCCACCACCAGATGTGGAATGGGGATGGGAATTTGATACATGAAGGTGAGGAATCGGCTGCCCCGGAACGCATGTCGCAGCACCAGCGCGAACGCCACCGCCAAGACCGACGAAAACAGCGTGCTCAGGAACGCGAGCCGAAAGGTCAGCCACAGCGATTCGAAAAAGCCGTCATCTGTCAGCACATCTTGATAATACTGGAGCGTGAACTCCTCCAACCCGATCACGGGGAAATAGCCGACGCTCTGCCCCACACCGGAGATCATGCCGCCGCCAAATAACACGATGACAATCGCCAACGCGGGGAAAAGCATCAGCGGAACGGTGAGCCGTTCCATCAGCTTCAGCCGATTCATAGAAACCTCCGTGCTGGAAACCACGCCGCTTGAGCGGGTGGAGGCAAGCACGGTGGGCGCGTGTAGTGCCTACCGTGCAGCGGACAAAAGGGCGTGTACGGTGTGCTGCCGCGCCAAAAATTGGCTATACACGCCCGACTCTTCGGAGTCAGGGGCAAGCCACGCGCTTTAGCGGGTGGTAATTGACCGATTACTCCTGAGAAAAGATGGTCGGTCTGTGCCGACCATCTCTGGAACGCCGTCTGTTGGCTTACCGTTCGAGGACGTTTTCGATCCAGCCCGCCTCGATGGCCGTGACCCAATCGCCGTTCGGTTCTGGCAGCGCCGCTGCGTTCAGCACCTCTGGCGGCAGCATGGCCGGGTGCAGGTCCATGTTGGCGACGGCTTCCTGGAATTCCTCGGAATAGACCGTCGGCGAGATGGGCGACTGCCAGCCCCACAGTTCAGGATCAACCATCCTCAACTGGAGTTCTTCGGAGAGGATGTAGTTGGCGATCACCATCGCGCCTGCCGGGTTCTGCGCGTTGAACGGTATGGCGACGAAGTTATTGTTTGAAATGGTGCCCGTATCGAACACGAACGTGCGGATCGTTTCGGGGTAGATGCCCTGAACGATGCTGTTGGCGGCGTTGGCCGGGCCATAGCCCATATTGAAGGCGATTTCCTGGTTCGCCAGCATACTATCCATGATCGGTTCTTCTGGATAAGTCTCGCCAGCGCGCCATAGATTCGGCTCAATTTCGTTGAGGTAGTCCCACACCGCCGGGGCGTACTGGTCGAAGACTTCCTGATCGAATTCGCCCAGGAACGGTTCTGGCCCCCCCGCAATCCAGTAGAACACGTGACGCACGAACACACTGCCGGTGAAATCGGGCAGCGCCGGGTAGGTGAACAGGCCGGGGTTTTCCTCGATCCAGGTGGTCAGGTCTTCAAAGGTGGTCGGCGGTTCGTCGCCCACCAGCGCGGTGTTGTATTCCATGACGAATTGCGCATGGCCCCAGGGCGATTCGTAGCCGTTGACCGGGTAGCCGAAGTCAAAAGCGAGGGCCGGGTCTTCCCAGTCGACAAAACGTGCATTCGGGATCGACTCTGACCAGGGGCCGTACAGCAAATCGGCTTCGGCCAATGTGCGGAAGTTCTCACCATTGATCCACATCAAATCAATCGCGCCTGCTTCCACCCCGGCGGCGGCTTCGTTCAAAACCTGATCGACGAACAACTCAGCGCCGTTGGGCACGCGGTTGAGGGTGACGCCGTACAACGCTTGCACACGCTCGCCGATGTCCCGATCCACGTTGGTATTGATCTGGTCATCGCCGCCCCACATCCACCAGGTGACGGTGGTGCCTTCGGCGGCGGCCAAAAC
>JAADYY010000171.1 GCA_010092805.1 Chloroflexota bacterium
GGCAGCGCGAACGGCGTGTCGCGCAGCAGTACCGCGAAGATATACGCCAGCATCAAGCCGAGCCAGAACACCGGCATCGAAACCCCGATGTTCGCACCGAGCATCGTGCCCACATCAATGGCGGTGTTGTGTCGATACGCTGAGATGATGCCCAGCGGCACGCCCACCACAATCGCGAACAGCAGCGCCGTAATCGCCAGTTCAATCGTCACGGGCAGCCGTTCGACCATCAAGTCGGTGACATCACGGGCGTAGCGCAGCGACGTGCCCAGATCGCCTTGCAGCACATTGCCGATGTAAATGGCGAACTGCGCCGTCACTGGCTGGTCAAGGCCGTTGCGCTCGAAAAAAGCCTCGCAGATCTCGTCGGTGGCGCGTTCACCTAGCACCGCACGGCACGGGTCGCCGGGGATGGCGCGTGCCAGCAAAAATGTCACCAGCAGAATCCCGAAGAGGACAGGCAACGACGCCGCTAAGCGGCGGATCAAAAATGTGGACATAGCGCTAATCTTTCGACGGACTCGTTGGCGCGTGTGATGGGGTGAGCTGATCAGGAGGCTGGCCGGGACGCAGCGCGCCCCAACCAGACATGCCAGCTTTGGGTGGCCTATTCGTCGTTCAGGAACGCCCCAAAGTAGGCGGAGAAGTAGGTGAAGTTACCGTCACGGCCCACATGCAGCGGGTTGGCGACATCCCACTGGACGGCGTACGACATCACCACGTCGTTGGCGTCGAAGCCCGTCCCGTCGTGGAAGGTCACGCCTTCGCGCAGGTTGAACGTCCAGACGGTGGCGTCGTCGTTAGCGCTGAATTCGGTCGCCAGCGCGGGCACGACGTCGGTCCCAGCGGTTTCGTAGGCCAGCAGCGCTTCGTTGATCTGCTCGCAGACGCGCAGCGCTTCGCCGTCGGTTTCGTCGGCGCAGTAGATGCCGGCGGGTTCACCGTTCTGAATCCAGATGATGTTGTCATCGTCCGGGTCTTCCATGATGAAGAACTGCTCGTTGCCCAGCGGGCTGGAGTGCGCGCCTTCGATGTCGGCGGCGTAGGCCACACCCGACGCACCGTGCGCAATCGGCACCATCGGCACCAGGTCACGGATGGCGGTGTTGGCTTCCTCGTAGATCGGCAGGCGGGCTTCCGGATCGGCGATCTGGCCGCCGCGTGTCAGCGCATCGGTGATCTCGTCGAACTTGTCACCAAACTGATCGCTGGCACCCACACCAAAGTGGAAGTCGAGGAAGTTGGTGGCATCCGGGTAATCTGCGCCCCAACCCAGCAGATGCAGCGACAGCAGACCCGCGTCGGAGTTGTCGAGGAAGGTGCCCGATTCTTGCAGATCGATGGTCACGTTGATGCCGATTTCGGCCAACTGAATCTGGATGTCCTGCGCCACCAGACCGGGGGTCGGCAGGTAGGTGCGGACGACATCGCGGTACGACAGCGTTGTTTCGATGGGCAGTTCCACGCCCGCTTCGGCCAGCAGTTCACGCGCGCGCTCCGGATCATACGGGAACGGCTCAACTTCCGGCGTATACCCGAAGATCTGCGGCGGCAGGAACTGGCCCGCAGCGCTGGAGCCTTCTGGGTAGAAGTTATCGATGATGCGCTGGCGGTCGATGGCGTGGGCCAGCGCCTGACGCACCAGCACATCGTTGAACGGCTCAACAGTGTTGTTGATGCCCAGGTAGAAGACGTTCAGGCCTTCGCGCGGGAACAGCGCCAGGTTCGGGTCGGCTTCGATCACGGCGAAGTCATCGACGCCGGGGTTATCGATGCCGTCGGCGGTGCCGGCCTGGAGTTCGACCAGACGCGCGGCGGCTTCCGAGTTCCAGCGGATGATCAGGGTTTCTTCGCGGGCGGGTTCACCCCAGTAATCGTCGAAACGGTTCAGGACGATTTCACTGCCCAGGTTCCATTCGGTGAGCTGGTACGGGCCGGTGCCGACGGGGTTGCGGAACAGCGCTTCACCGCCGCCGCCCGTCGCTTCCAGGAATTCCGACGGGAAGATGCTCAGCGCCGAGAAGGCCGCCTTCGACGGGAACGCCGGGTCGGGCGCGCACAGCGTGAAGACAACGGTCAGCGGGTCAACGGCTTCAATCTCCAGGATGTTGCCGCCGTAACCGCATTCCGGCGCGGCGTAGGTGATCAGCCCATCATCGGACGTGGTCATGTTGCCCATGCCGTCCTGGGCCAGGGCGGGGACGGCCAGGCTCAGCGCCAGGACTGCCACCAACAGGGTCAGTAAGAATTTCGCTTTCATGGGTAAAAAAATCTCCTTGTGTAGGGTCAAAAAACAACTCACCGGGGATGCTAAATTACAACTGAACCGCTCATAGGGAAATAGTCATTTCGCACAAGAAAGGTTCGGTATTTCACGCGCTCCGGGGTGAGTATTGCGAAAGTTTAATATCTGCTACAGATATTTGGCAAATTTTACACCAGATACGGCCCCAATCGGCGGCGGCCAGATGAACTGAATGTGGTGTAATTGTAAAAAGCTGATTAAAGGCGGCCAACGCGCGCCTTCCCCCCGTGATTTTGCATACCCGCATTAACATAAGCGCGCTATAATGCGGGCGTTTGTGCGTCCGCCAGTGACCGCAGCCACTCACAGCTACGGGAGAATTAGGTCTTATGATCGAAGTTGAAAATCTAACAAAACGCTATGGCGATTTCGCCGCCGTGAACGCCATCACGTTTTCCGCGCGGCCCGGCCAGGTGACGGGCTTCCTTGGCCCCAACGGGGCCGGGAAAACGACCACCATGCGGATGCTGACCGGCTTCACGCCCCCCACCGAAGGGAAAGCCGTCGTCGCTGGGCATGATGTGTTTGAGGAGAGCATGGCGGTGCGTAAGCGCGTCGGCTATTTGCCGGAAAGCGTGCCGCTCTACCGCGACATGACCGCCCGTGATTACCTGAAATACATCGCCGAGATTCGCGGTGTGCGTAAACGCCGCGCACGTGCCGACGCGGTGCTGGAGCGTGTGGGGCTGCTCAGCCGCGCCGACAGCCGCATCCGCACGCTGTCGAAGGGGATGCGCCAGCGCGTCGGGTTGGCGCAAGCGCTGATCCACGACCCCGACGTGCTGATCCTCGATGAGCCGACCATCGGCCTCGACCCGATTCAGGTGCTGGAACTGCGCGACCTGGTGCGGGACCTGGGCCGCGATCACACGCTGCTGTTCAGCACGCACATCCTCGCAGAAGCCGAACAGGTCTGCGATCAGGTGGTGATCATCAACCAGGGCGCGATCATCGCGCAGGGGTCGCCGACGGCACTGCGCGGCGAACTGGAGCGCGGCGGTCGTGTGCTGCTGCGCGTTGATGCGCCCGCCGACGCCGTGATCCCCGTCATCGCCGGGCTGCCCAGCGTCAGCCACGCCGAAACGGGCCTCGACGGGATTGTGGCGATGCCCACCGACGAAAACACCGACCCGCGCCCAGACATCGCGCGGGCTGTGATTGAGCGGGGCTGGCAGCTCATGGAGCTGCGCCCGCTCGCCGTCAACCTGGAGGAGATCTTCCTGGAACTGACGCGCCAACCGCGCGCCGCCCAGACCAACGGCAGCGCTGAAGCCGCCGATGCGCCCACCGAAAACCCCACCAGTCCGGAAAGTGAGGCAACCGCATGAGCGACCAGACGATTGATTTGACCCAACAACCCGACGCCAACCAGCCGGAACAGCAGGACGACGCCACCGCCCACCGCGAATTTCAGCAGGCCGTCAAAGTTGGGGCGGCGCTGCCGTTCTGGGCGGTGTTCAAGCGCGAGCTGGCCGTCTATTTCCGTTCGCCGGTGGCGTATGCCATCGCGTTCGCGGTGCTGTTTTTCCTCGGCTTGCTGTTCAACGCCTTCATCTCGCAGACAAATGGGCAGTTCCCCGCCGACGCCACCTATATCCCCGGCCTGATCACGTTCCTGCTCTTCTTGATCGCGCCGCTGCTGACGATGCGGCTGCTGGCGGAAGAAGCGCGCGAAGGCACGATGGAAGTCATGATGACGCTGCCGATGAACGAGACGCAGTTCATCATCGGCAAATTCCTGGCGGCCTGGGCCTATTACACCATCGTGCTGCTGCTGACGGTCGTCCACCTCGTGATTCTGGCGCAGATTGGCATTCCAGATATGGGCGCGGCGTTTGGCGCGTACTTCGGCGCGTGGCTCTACGGCGGCGCGGTGCTGGCCGTCTCGATGATCTGGTCGGCGATCACCGAAGATCAGGTGGTGGCCGCCTTCCTGGGCGCGGCGACGATTCTGGTGCTGTACCTGGCCGATGTCGCCGCGATCTGGCTGGCGAATCAGGGCAGCGTGACGGGCGTGGCCGATTTCGTGCGGGAACTGGGGCTGAACGCCCACTATGGCCCTACGCTGGCGCGCGGCGTCATCCGCGCGGAAGATGTCGTCTACTTTATTCTGATGATCGTCGGGGCGCTGTTCATCACCACGCGCATCGTCGAGACACGGCGCTGGCGCGGCTAGCCCGGCGCTTGGCTAAGGAGTGACTCCGTCAACGACCAGCCGCTGAAGCGGGTGGCTTGCGAGAAATCATGAGCACACGTTGACCAGCCTCAGCCCTTCGGGGCTACGTTACGGGCGAATGGCTAGGCACTTCGGGGTGACGCTCCAGCCCCGAACGCTGCGGTCAGTGGTTAAA
>JAADYY010000708.1 GCA_010092805.1 Chloroflexota bacterium
CGGTGTATAGAGTATTGAGGATAACTCCTGAATTGACTTACCAACATCGTGGCCTCTGTTGCGCGATGAGGCAGTATGGGGATGTTATGGAACGTGGTGGCGCGCAGCGCCGGGGTGAGGGCGCTCCCAGGGTCACACAAGACCACAGATGTAGAACCCATTTGATGCGATGACCCTGTTCAGATGTGACCGATAGGTTGTCAGCGGCGCGGCCTGTGTGCTACGATTCGCCGCATTCCCGGATTTAGGATTTAACCCATCGCTGCTGTCGGAGGTGGCCGATGCGCCCAGATCGCCAGCCAGATCGGCCCAATTCGCTGCTCGCACGGGTCCAGCGCGCCCTGTACTATCACGGCGTCCGGCGCTTGCCCGTGGGCCGCCGCGCCGCTGAAGTCTACGCCTGCCGACGCTTTCGCGGCCTGCCGAGTCACGTGCGTGCGCAGCGCCTCTACCGCCTGCGCGAGATCCCGCGCCCACATTACTACTTGGGGATGCGGCGGGCCTATGAACTCGCTGCGCAGGCCGGGCTGACGCGCTTCTCCGTCGCAGAGTTTGGCGTCGCAGAGGGGTCGGGGCTGCTGTATTTGCAGCACATTCATCGTGCGCTGCGTGATCACCCGACATATGGGCGCATCGATGTGCAGATCTACGGGTTCGATACCTTCACCGGGCTGCCGGAACTGAGCGGCGCAAAGGATGGCGTCGCCATGTGGCAGGCCGAAGACTTCCCCGCGGATCTCAAGGCGTTGCAAGCACGCATCGATCCCGCTGTGGTGACGTTGGTGCCCGGCCTGTTCGACGAGACGCTGCCGCAGATTCGCACGCAGTTCGCCGACGCGCCGCTGCTGTTCGTCAGCGTCGATAGCGATCTATATTCATCGGCTAAAGCGATCTTCGATGGCCTGTTTCCAGATCATATGCCTTCCGTCAGCTACTGGTACTTCGATGATGTGCGGCTGCATCACTTCTCGGAGCGGGTGGGCGAGCTGCTGGCAATTGACGAATTCAACAGCGCGCCGGGCAATCCGTTTCACTTTGTCCCAGATTATTTGGCGGTGCGGCAGGAAGAACCCGTCCCCTACGCCTACACACTCAAGTATCTCTACTACTGCATCGACGACGAAGGCCATGCGCGCCAGCAAGCCGACCGCAAATCTGACGCACCGCAGCGCCTGCCTCTGGATCCGAAAAATTTCACCCTGTTCGCGGAATAGCTTGTGATCTCTGCATCAGCTTGCCGGCAGCCGCACGATCCATGAGCCGAGCGCGCAGCGGCTGCAATCGCCGCCCTCGCTGATGTCGATGCGCAGCTCATCCGCCGACAACCACGACACGCCAAGCCGATAGGCGACGGTGTCGACATCGTGCAGCAGCACCCGCCGCTCACCGCTGACGATGTCGAACCATTCAATATCGGTTGGATCGAGATCGGTTGGATCGAGGGGGGTGGCTCCGCTGTCTTGCGCCGCCAACGGCAGGGCCGCACGGACGATCAGCCGGCGACCGTCCGGCGCGAAACCCGTCAGCAGGCTGAGGTCGGTCTCCGTTTCGACGAAGGCCGGGCTGCCGTCCTCAGCCGTTGCGAGCATCATGATCCGCGCCTGATCGTAGTAGCGGGTGCCGAATGGCTCGCTTGCGGTTTCTGGGACGGGGGTATCGACCAGCAGCAGATGATTTTCCGCCCCCCACATCGGGAAACGCCCGCTTTGGGTGCTGCCGGTCGCGCGGCAGGCGTCCGTTGCGTCTGCGGCCAGCAGACAGACGCGCACCGGGAAGCTCGGACTCTGGTGATAGCCGATCAGTTCCGCGAAGGCGCTGCCATTCGGGCTGACAGTCATCCGGCGGTACAGGCAGTTGTTCCCGCACCCCACGCTTTGCAGCCGCAGCGTTTCATCTGTATTGAGGTCGTGGCGGTAAATATCGACCCGATTGTCGCCGCTTTGGTTCGGGTCTGGGTTGATGCGCGGGCGGGGATAGAAAAGCTGCCCGGTGCTGGCGTTGTAGGCGGGGCGGTAGAGTTCCTGCCCGGCCACCCAGCGCAGGCTGCCGGTGCGCCGCACATCGGCGGCGAAAATGGCGTTTTCGCCCAACTGAATCCCGGATGGAAAGATGCGGATGAGCGGCGTTGCATCGTCGTGCCAGCCGAGCATATCCCAGGCATGGGACGTATCAGGCCGCTGGACGACGCCGAGCCGCTGTGTCTCCGCCGCCGCGAAGTTGTACGCCCAGATCACGATTTGCGCCAACGGATCGACGAACTCCGCGAAGACATACCACGCCCCGTCCGGCGAAAGCTGATCGGCGCTGCTGTTCCACGTGCTGAGCAGGCCGCTGTCGATCACGTCGGAGCCGATCAGGCTGGTGGGTTGATCGGCCAGCAGCGGCAGCGTCGCGCCCGTTTCGGTGTGGCACAGGTGATATTCGGCGGCGTCCTTCGCTTGGACGATCCGCCATGCCCCGTCGCCCGGCGGTGCCGCGACATCCCCGCACTGCTGCGGCGCGGGGATCAGCGTGGCGCGGGCTGGGTCAAGCAGATAATGCGCAAATGGCTCGGTGAAGGTGAGGATGTAACTCAGGTCGCCGTAGCGCCGTTCCTGGCTGAAGCGGCGGCGTTCGCCTTCTGCTGATGGGGGATAGGCGTAGCGCTGCCATGCCGTGTCGCTCGATGCGCGGTAGCGAATCTGCCGGGTCTCACGGTCAACCCGCACGATTGGTTGATCCGCCACAATCTCCACCCCATCGCCCAACAGGGCCGCGAGATCGAACGGCGGCGGTGCATCGGGTTGGAACGCCTGGCCGGGCAGCACCCCGATCAGCAGTACAAAAAACAGCGAGAACATCACACGCATCAGTCGCCCTTTGACTCACACTCGCCAGAAACAGCGCAATCGCTTAAAGTAAGGAGTATACAGGCGGGCGCGCTGAATGGGCAATCGACCGTGCGGCGCGGCAGAGCGGTGAAGGGTGACCGGACGATGATCAAGCGGATGCTGGGGCTGTGGATTGTTGGGGTGCTGTTAACGGCGTGCGCGTCCGGGCCGGAGCCGACGGTCGAAATGCCGACGCTGCTCGTGCTACCCAGCACGACCCCCACCTGGACAGCCACACCGACCTTCACGCCGACGGCCACCGCTACCCCCACCCCGACCGCGCCGGGGACCCCCACACCGACGCCGACCGATCCACCGACGGGGACGCCGTCGATCACACTGACGCCATCGTTCACACTGACGTTGACACCCAGCCTGACGTTCACGCCGAGCCTGACGATCACCGACACGATCACGCCATCGCCAACGATCACGCCGTCGCTCACGCCCGATCAGGGCGAGTTGGGGCTGCTGGCGTTGGCGCTGCAAAGCGTGACCGTCGCGCCGTTTGAGGTGATCGCCAACACCGCCACGCAAACGCGCTTTGCCGAATTGGCCCAAACGATCATCGTGGCGACGCAAGTGGCGGTCACCAACCCGGCGTTTGTCGCCCCGCCCGCTGGGGGTGTGCCGACGACGGGCGGGGTGGCCCCCACCGCATCGCCCACGCCCAGCGGCTGCCCGGTGCTGCCGCCGCCCGCGCTGGCGAGTTTCCTGCCAACCGACCCCGCGCTGCAAGCGCAGATCGGCTGCCCGGTGGGTGGAACGATCAGCGTGACGGCGGCTTCACAACAGTTCCAGGGCGGCGCGATGGTGTTCGTCGCCGGGCCGCCCGATGCGATCTACGTGCTGTTCAGCGACGGCAGTTTCCGCCGGTTTGATGACACCTTCACGCCGGGTGTCGATCCCGAAAGCGGCGGCGAGACGCCACCCGCCGCCAACCTGATCGAGCCAGTGCGCGGGTTCGGCAAAGTATGGCGCGAAAACCCGGATGTGCGGGCGCGGTTGGGCTGGGGCACATCGCCGGAAAGCGGCGCGCCCGCGTCGCTGCTGCGCTTTGACCGCGGGCGGGCGATCTTTTTGCCGCAGCGCAACGAGACAATTGTATTGGCCGACGACGCGGGTGGCTTCGGCGGGCGGTGGCGCGCGTTCACCGGCGGCTTCTGAGCGGCGTGTGACCAAAATAAAAATGTGATCTTTTAGCCGACGAAGGGAGTTTTCCCGATGGTGGTGAATATTGACGACCGACCAAGCGCTGATCTTGCGATACAGGGCAGTGATCTGGTCTTTATGACGGCGACCGAATTGGCCGCCGCGATCTGCTCCGGCGCGGTGAGCGCGACCGAAGTCGTCGAGGCGTATCTGGCGCAGATCGCGGCGCAGAACCCGGATTTATGCGCGATTGTCACGTTGGACGCCGAGCGCGCCCGCCAGCAGGCCGCGCTCGCAGACGCAGCGCTGGAACGCGGCGAAATCTGGGGGCCGCTGCATGGCGTGCCCATCACAGTGAAAGATGTGTTCGAGACGGCGGGGCTGCGCACTACCTCCAGCTATGGGATGCTGCGCAATTACGTGCCCCATCAAGATGCAACGATTGTCCAGCGGCTGCGCGCGGTGGGTGCCATCATCCTGGGCAAGACCAATCTGCCGGAGCGGGCGGTCGATATTCAGACG
>JAADYY010000709.1 GCA_010092805.1 Chloroflexota bacterium
ACGTTGGAGGCAGTGCTGCAAGCCGTGGCTGATCGGCTGGTGGTCAATGTTGAGATCAAGTCGTGGGGGCTAGGCAATGACGGCAGCGCGGATCAGGTCGCGGCTGTGATCACACGCTGCGGGATGCAGGATCGGGTGATCGTGTCGTCGTTCAACCCGCTGACGCTGCGGCGCTTCCGGGCGGTGCTGCCCGATGTCGCGGTGGGTGTGCTCTGCCCACCGACGATCCCGCTGTACATCTCCGAATTCATGGTGAGCCACCGCTACGAAGCCCGCCACCCCCACTTCACACAGATCGACAAGTATTACGCGGCCTGGGCCAGCGGTCAGGGCTATCGCATCAATGCGTGGACGGTGAACGATCCCGCTGATGCGATCAAGCTGCGCGATATGGGTGTAGACGGCATCATCACCGACAAGCCGGCGGAGATTTTGGCGGCGGTGCGTCATGCCTGAGGCGGGAACCGGGCCATGGTGGAATCTCATCCGCTTCGGGTTCCGGCTGCTCTACAACGAAATGGCTTTCACCTACGACACGGTGAGCACGGTCGTCTCGTTGGGCGCGTGGCGCTGCTGGCAGCGGGCGGCGCTGCGCCACCTGCCCGCCGCGATTGACGCCCCGATCCTGGAATTAGCGCACGGCACCGGCGATCTACAGCTTGATCTCTCTGGCGCGGGGTATCGCGCCATCGGCTACGATCTCTCGCCTTATATGGGCCGGATCACACAGGCGAAGTTCCGACGGCAGAGGATTGATCCGCGTTTGGTGCGCGGGCGTGCGCAGGATTTACCGTTTGCAGCGGGGCAATTTGGGGCGGTGATCAGCACCTTCCCAACCAACTTCATCGTCGAGCCAGACACGTTAGCTGAGGTTGCGCGGGTGCTGCAACCGGGCGGGCGCTTGGTGATCGTGCCAAGTGCGACGTTCACGAGCAGCGGTGCGCTCACGTCAAGCCTGGAGTGGCTGTACCGGATCACCGGGCAGCGCCAAGGTGTCCAGCGCGATTCCCAGGCGATCATCGAGCGGCTGTTCGCGCCCTACGGCTTCACGGCCCAAGTCCATCAAGAGCGCTGCCCACGCAGCACCGTGATCGTGATCGTGGCGCAACGCTAATGCAGACGACGCACCCGCACCAGGCGACGCCGCCGCAACGCCCGTAATCCCATGTGTCCGGTCATCGGTTGATCTGGCGCGGCTGATTGATCTGGCGCGGCTGCCGAGTGTTCTGCCTGTGGCGGGCGCACAATGGCAGACGTTGTGGGCAGTTCCTCGCTTGCTTCCAGCGCCTCGGTAGACTGATCTACTGGCTCCGCCGGGCTGGTCTCCTTAGTCTCGCTGGGGCGCGGCACGCCGAACACCTCCCAGATGCTCGCGCTGTCGGTGGCCGTGATCGATGGCGGCGCGGCCTCAGTGGCTTCGGGTTCCGGCGGCACTTCGCGGGCCTCAGCCGGGGCAATCGGCGCGATTGGCTGGAGGGCGTCTGGTGGCGGCGGGGAGGCATCTGGCGGTGGGATGGGCGCTGCGGGTGCCACATCGGCGGGAGATTCGCTGAGTGTGGGTGCCGGGCGCGGCAGATCCCATTCTTCCACATTTGGTTCGCTGGCGGTCGGCTGAACATCCACGACCGCAGGCCGGGGCCGTGTATCATCCTGCGCGACCGGCGGTTCGGCGATCAGCGGTGCGTCGTCCGCAGCCAGCAGATCATCAAACGGCAGGGAGTCTGATGGTGCAGCCGCTTCCGCCTCGATTTCGGCCAGGAAATCCGGTTCATCGACGAGCCTATCCAGAAAATCCGGCTCCTCAACCGGCTCAAACGGCGTTGGCCCGGGTGTCTGCGCGGCGACCACCGGAGGCCGCTCACGGGTGTCATCGACGGCCATCGGCGGTTCCTCGGTGAGATCAAGCGGCGCGTAAGGTGGTGTAGGCGGCGCGTCAGTCACATCCGCAGGCGGCGCTTCCATGATGGGCGGTGCGTAGATTGGTTCGGGTGGCGCGGGTGGGCTGCCCACGATGGGGGGCTGCTCGGCGCTGGGTTCTGGTGTGATTGGCTCTGGCGCGGCAGGTTCGGGGGGCAGCATGGCTTCGTCGGCTTGATCGTCATCCTCGCGCGTGCGGAAATCGGACACCGAGTTAAACGTGTATTCCCGCTCATCTGCTGGCGCGCCGCGCAGACGATCAGAGACCGCCGACGGGTGGCGCGGCTTGTACTGCGACCGCGCCTCAACATCTGGGGCTTCGCGGATTAGTGATTTCGAGTCGGCGAATTCCTCGCCGCCAGTGATCTGCTTGATCTGCCGCCAAAGCATCTTCAGGCTCTCGGACATCACCGTTTCGAGCTGGCGGTTGTTGCTGCGCCGCAGCATCCCACCCATTTGGTAGCTAAACGTCCATTGGACGACGGTGCCCTCAGGGATCTCCTGTAGGCGGATGCGCCCGCTGTTTTCTTTGTACGGCCCGTCCACGAAGGTATATTCGTAACCGAGGGTGTTGTACCAATGGATCGCTTCCACCACGTAATCGCGGCCACGATCTGTAGTATAGCGCCAGCGAGTGTTTGGCCCTTCGTGGCGCGTCGTCAAAAACGCAACCTCACGGCAGTCGATCTGCCATTCGGGGTTGCGTTCGAGGTCGCTGATGTAATTCCACACCACCTGCGGCGGCGCGGGGATGATGATCCGCTTATCTATCGTGTTCATGGTAGCACATTATAGACTGATTCACCCGCAGCTACAATTCGCGGCAAAAGGCACCCGAAACATAGCGTCTTTCGGACAAACCATACCACAAAATGCCCAGTTTTGAACGTTCTATCCTCCAAACCGAAAGCA
>JAADYY010000172.1 GCA_010092805.1 Chloroflexota bacterium
AGCCTGTGGGCACCCCCTGCCCCCCGCGTCGTCGAACAACTCAAGCTACTCAGCACCTCACCAAGCGACCCCTGTTCATCCGGTCGCTTTTTTGATTCCTCTGCCATTTGCAGATCATGTTCCGCCCGATCACATCTGATCGGGCGGTTTTGCTTTAGAGCACTAATCGCCGGAGCCGACCTCGCCGACCGATTTCACCGACGATCCACGCATCAACAGCCGGTCGAAGATCCGCCCGAAGATGGGCAGGTTGACAAAACCGATCCCCGCGAAAATCATCGCCGCGCCGATCAGCAACCGGGCGTCCAGCACTTCATTGAGGAACACCACGCCCAGAATCAAGCCGACAGGCGGGACGACATAGGTCACCATGGTGGTGCGGGCTGCGCCTAACTGCGGCACAATCCAGTAGAACAGCAGGTAGGCGATGAAGGTGTTGACGAAGCCCAACCCGAACGCCGCCAAGACAATATCCGAGCGGACTTCGCTCAGGGGCATGGCCGCCTGACCACCGAGATAGGGTGCGGCGATTGTGCCAATGCCGGAAAAGATGGCCGCGAATGTCATTGCGCCGGCTGCAACGACGAGCGGTTCGTAGTGCCCGCTGACATTGCGGCGGCTGTAAGTGGTAAAGCTGGCATAGAACAGCGAGGCCGCCACAATCGCCAACTGCCCAAACAGGCTGCTCGTGACGATCTGGCCATCGACCCAACTGCGGCTCGCCAACACCACAATTCCGAAGAAGCCGACCAACAACCCCACAACTTTCTGCGGCGTGATGCGTTCATCGGCCAGCGCGAAATGGGCGATCACGAGTGCGAACAGTGAGGTGGTCGATTGCAGCACGGCGGCCAGCCCGCTCTCGACGGTCTGCTCACCCACCGAGATCAGGGTGAATGGGATGGCGGTGTTGCCGATGCCGATGAGGGCCAGCGGCACCAGCCGCCGCCATTGCAGCGGCAGATGCTTCCGCTGGGTCAGCAGCAAGATATTCATGCCGACGGCGGCAATGCCGGTGCGGATGAACACCAGTTGAAACGGGCTGAGTTCCTCGACGCCCACGCGAATCAGCATGAACGACGACCCCCAAATAACGCCTAGTAGCCAGAACGCTGCCCACTTGCGCACGTTGTGCTCCTTCGTGAATTGACGCGGTCAACAAGGTGATGGTGTGCTCCGAAAGCAGGTTCAAGCCTAAACCCCGCTGGCAGCCATGTCAATCCATAGACAACCACATTGGACTTATTGGTTCGGCGTCTGCGCCGTGACGTACTGGTTGATCACGGCGATGGCGTTAGCGACACCGTCTTCTGCGCGCAACTTCTCACCGAGCGCAGCGGCGTTTTCCTGCATTCCGCTATCGGTCGTGATCATGCGGATTGCCAGCGTCAGATCCGCTTGGGTCACCCGCTTGATCGGGATGGGGTGCGGCCCGACGCCCAACGCCGCGACGCGCTGACCCCAAAACGGTTGATCGCCGAAAAACGGTGTGATGAACGTCGGCTTGCCGGCGCGCAGCCCCGCCGCTGTCGTCCCCGCGCCGCCGTGATGCACCAGCGCTTTCACACGTGGCAACAGCCAACTGTGCGGCGCGCCGGCGATGCGATAGACATGCTCCGGCAAATCTGCCGCGCTGATGCCGCCCCACCCGCTGACCAACAGCCCGCGCTCCCCGGACGCGACCAACGCATCGATCACGAGGCGCGTCGTCTTCTCTGGATCGGTGCTGGCCATGCTGCCAAACCCAATGTACACAGGCGGATCGCCCGCCTCCAGAAATTGCGCGAGCGCAGAGTCGGGCGTGTAATCGTCGGCGGCATCCAGAAACCAGAACCCAACGTTGTGGATGTGCGCATCCCATTCTGTATCTGGCAGCACCAGCGGGCTGATCGCCTGCATGATTGGGACGGGGCCGCCATCTGGGGCGACGAAATCGCTGGCAAAGCGCGGCGCTTTGCCCAGCTTGAGTTCATTTTGCCGCCATGTGTTGATGTCCCCGCCGTAGCTCAGGCTGGCCGCACGCCCGATCAGGTTGTAGGTCAGGCGGTTGTAGCCACCGCCGAGTGGCAGTTTCGGCAGCATGAGCGCCGGATACGCAGCGGTGGGGGCCAGGCCGGGCGCTGGGAGCGCGATGATCCCCGGCACGCCAAGCGCTTCGGCGATGTGCGATCCACCCAACGCCTTGGGATGATGCACCACCACATCCGGCTGAAACTCCTGCGCGGCAGCCCACAATTCGCTGAGCATCTGCCGTTGCAGTGGCCTGAGCTGCGCGTTGGCTTCACGTGCCACCTGAATCCAGCCGATGATCCCCTGTGCCCGTGCAACGGCTTCGCGGGCGGCATCGCCGGAGATGAATTTGCCGATGACTTCGTTGACATAGGCGTAAGGTACGCCATGTTCGGTGACGAAGTCTCTGAATGTGGCAGCGGTGGCGAGCAGCGGTTCGTGGCCGGCGGCGATCAACCCTTTACCCAACGCGACATACGGCTGCACATCCCCGCGTGAGCCGAGCGTGATGATCAAGACTTTCATACGAAACCTCCGTGCTGGAAACCACGCCGCTTGAGCGGGTGGAGGCAAGCACGGTGGGCGCGTGTAGCGCCTACCGTGCATCGGACAAAAGGTCGTGTGCGCTGTGCTGCCGCGCCAAAAATTTGCTATACTATGGGTCCCGCCCAGCAGCAGATCCCCGCGCCGGATCGATGAACTGCGGCAGGAAGGCGAAGAAGAACAGCGCCACCTTTGGGTTGAGCACGTTGACAATCGCGCGAGCGAACCGGGATCGAGCATGAGGGGGTCCTCTCGTTGAACCGGTTGCATTGCGACTTGTGATGCCGATGCTGTTGGTCAATCGATTTGATTGTGTTTTGGCCC
>JAADYY010000710.1 GCA_010092805.1 Chloroflexota bacterium
GGTCAACGGATCGACGGTGTAGATCTCGGTGATCGACCAATAATAAAAAAAAAATAAGGTGGCGGTAATCGTCCACGTTGACGTGGGTGTGAAGGTGGTGGTCAAGGGATCGATGGTGTTAGTCGCGGTGATGGTCCCCGTCGAAGTCGCGGATGGCGTGATCTCGGTCGGCGTTGGGGTTGGTGCCTCCAGAGCGCGCCAGCGCGAGACGAAGACATCATTAACCCCGTTGGCATCACCCATCACGAGATTGTTTGCGCCGGAGGTAAAGACAACATACTCACCGCTGTCGGAAATGGCGGGCGAGAAACTTGCGCCCCCGCGCGCGAGTGCCGCCGTGCTTGAGCGCGAAACCAGGAAGGTCGCGCTGTTCGGGCGGTCGCGGACAAACACATCGAGGACGCCGTTGTTGTCATCGACGGCGAAATTGCTGGCCTGGGATGCGAAGATCACCAAATCACCGTTCACCGAGACCTGCGGGGAAAATGATCCGAAGTTGCCCTGTTCAGGAACAACATCGGACGTGACCGAGATCAATTCCATGTCCGCAGTTGGCTGGCTCAAGTCGCGCAGCAGAATGTCGCTGATATCGCCGTTGGTGTCCACCCCGGGCCGAAGATTGGTCGCGGTCGTCTGGAAGACGACAAACACCCCATCCGACGAGATCGTTGGGGCAGTTGACGGGCCATTGCCCAGAACCGGCTGAAAACCAACAATGCGTACGCTGAGGACGACAGTGCGGTCCAGCAGCGGCTCGCGCAGAAACACATCAGTCGTGTTGTTGTTGTCGCCCGATGCCAGGTTGGGCGAATCAGACTCGAAAACGATCTGCTCGCCGTTAGCGCTGATGTCGGGCAGCCGTGAAGCGCCGTCAACCTGGACACCTGTCGGGAGCACCGACTGCCGTGTGGTTTCGCCGGTGTTGCGGTTGCGCAGGTAAATGTCGGTAGCGTTATTGGTGTCGAGCGGTGTGCCGGTGCCATCCACAATCAGGTTGGTGGCGTCGGATTGGAAAACGACGAAGCGCCCATTGTTGGAAAGCGCCGCATGATCCGATGGGCCGTCGGCCTCGTCGAGATTGTCGTTGACGGAGACACGAAACGTAGCCACTGCCTGCCGACTGAAGATGAAAATATCATCAACGCCGTTGGTGTCATCGGAGACAAGGTTGGTGGCACTAGAGGTGTAGGCAATAATCTGACCGTTGCCGGAAATGGTGGGGTTGAACGACGGGCCATCGGCAGGGCCACCGCCCGCCGCCGCTGAGATCAGCTCGATGGTACAGTTCAGGCGGTCAAAGAGGAACACGTCGGTGACATCGTTGGTGTCACCCGCAACGAGATTGTCGGCGTCCGATGCAAAGACAATGAAATCGCCTGCGGAGTCGAGGTCGGCCCCACCCAATGAGGCGGCGTTGCCTTCGATGCCCTGATCACTGACTGAAGTCCGGATTACCGTATCTACGGGGCAGGCGGCGTGCACCGCCAGTAGCCCGGAGAGTTGGCTCACCGCCAGCACCGCGATCAAGCCGAGCAGCAGGTATAACCAAGTCGTTGTGCGGGAAATACGCATTGCCATTCCTTAATTCGTCAGGATGTCGATCGACGGTTGGCGGCGAGGCGGACAACATCAATGGACAAAGTTCACGAATAGGTAGAATCCCTTCTGTGCAGATTATAAGGCCAGACGGTGCCTGGCGCTCACAACAATTCTTGAACTTGGCCGCCACACAGACAAAATCTTAACAAGGCCCCACCGCTGATCGCAGGTTGGTACCCGACGATTGCCCAACGGCTTGGGTGCCGAATTGGCACGCGGCGATTGCTGGAACGTATGTTAGACTGTGAGACCAAGTTGTTGGCTGGGCCTGAGGATGTTTCAGCGGAGAAATGATGCGCAGACGCAGATGGATTGCCCTGTGGATAGTGATGATAGTCGTGCTGCTGCTCGATCAGATCAGCAAGCGGTGGGTGGTCGATAATCTCGTCATGGGCGAGACCTTCCAACCGATTCCGGCTCTGGTGCCGTTCTTTCAGATGACACGCAGCGAGAATACCGGGGCCGCTTTCGGCCTTTTGCCCCAAGCTGCCGACCTTTTCTTGATCATCGCGGTGGTGGTGGTGGTCGCGCTGATCCTGTTTTACCGCCAAATCCCCGACCATGCGCGCTTCACGCGGTTCGGCGTGGGGTTGGTGTGCGGCGGCGCGCTGGGCAACGCGCTGAATCGCCTGGAATATGGCGCGGTCGTCGATTTCATCCACTATCAAATTCCTGGCGTGATTTCGAATGTCTCGAATTTGGCCGACCACGCGATTGTGATCGGCGTGATTCTGATCGTGATCGAAAGCTGGCGCGCCGACCCGGACGAGCGCGCGGCGCAGTCGCGGCGGGTCATGAAGCAGGATCGCAGCATCGGCGACGACTGAGCAGCAATGGGCACGGCTCATCGCCCGCCATTTCCCGGCGCGGGGAGTCTCGGCTATAATCGGCGTGTAATTGGTGTTGCAACGATTCTGCGATGATTCTTCAAGGAGGCAGTCATGCCGAAGAACCAATTTTTGCTGCGGGCGCTGTTGGTGGTGGGCGCGCTGCTGATCGGCGCGTGTAGTGTGGTGGGCGGCCCCGGCGCGGATCTGGTGCCGACGACGGGCGATACCGCTGCTGATGCCTCGGCGGCGCAGCAGTATCTGCCGAATCTGGCGGGGTACACGGCCAGCAGCGTGAGCAGTGTGGGCGATGCCATCGCGGCGGCAGGTGGCGCGGCGGCGCTGGTGACCGGGAACGTAGCGCTGACCGCCATGATCGCACAGATCGATGGCATGATCGATTGCTATGGCGATGTTGGGGCGGTCGCGGCGCGGGTGTACACGCAGGTCAATATCGGCCAGTTGCTGCAAGGGCAAATCCCGTCGGTGGGCGCGGTCGCCGTGCTCAACCAAGATCGACTGGTGAATAATTTCTTCGCTTGCGCTGTGGGCAGCAACGCGCGGGCCTCAGGGGTCGAGCCGTGTGCCGGCAACGGCACGCTCACAGCACCCAATGGCGAGACGATCTACTACCTGTATGCTGGCAGCGATGCGCAGTTCTGCGCGGCGGCGCTGCAAAGCTTTCAGGGGCGTTAGGTCTAGGCTATGATGCGCATCGTCCGCACCTTCGCCCGCATCTTCCGAGAGATTGTCAAGGGGCAGAACGTCGAAGCTTACGTCGTGGCGTTGATCGGCGTGGCGCTGATCGCGGTGGATGTGATCGAGGTTGTCGACCCGAGTTTGCAGCGCACCGTGATCATTGCCGCGCTGGTGATCCTGATCTTTCGGATCACGCTGCCGCCGGACGAGCGCGCCGATCTGGATGAAGTGCTGCAAGACCGTCAGAGCTACGGCCCGTTCCGCGAGTTTCTGCTGAGCGGGCGCGATGTGTGGATCTACGGCCCCTCAGCGGCGAATGTGCTGCGTGAATCTGGGTACATTCGCCGCGAAATCCTCGAAAAAGGCGGGGCCGTGCGGGTGCTGGTGCAAGATCCCGGCGAGCGTGAGGGCCTGGCACTCCTCCGGCGACAGCTCGATACCACCCACGATCTGGAACGTGACATCGGCACTTCGCTGATCACGCTGCGGCAGATGCTGACGTGGGGGTCAATGGCCTACCGCCTGCTGCCCTACGGCCCCGGCTTCAGCCTGGTGATCGTTGATCCAAAGGGCCGTGATGGGCGGCTGGTGGTGGAGTTTTTCGGCTTCCAGAACGAGGTGATCGACGAGCGGATGCACATCGAGATCACGCGCCGCGAGTCGCAGCATTGGTTCGATTACTGGGTGGGGCAGTATGAGCTGATGTGGAACACCGCCACCCCTGACTCGCAGCAGCCGACGGCGTCCTGATCGTTGGTGCAGCGCACGCTTGGCTGGTTGATCCTCTGTACCCTGATCGGTGCGGTCGTGCTGAGTCCGTCGGTTGGTGCGCAGCACGCCCCACCTGGCGACCCCGACGGGCATCTACGCTCGCACCGGCTGGGGATCACGTTCATCAACTCCGCTGATCACCCGGCGGATGACGAACGCTATCGGCGGGCGCTGCTGCTGGGGGCGGGCTGGAATCGCTGGCCCCTCTACTGGAGCAGCGTCGAAAGCGCGCCGGGCGTCTACACTTGGGGCGAAAATGATCGCGTGGTGGCGGCAGATCTGGCGCACGGCCTGCGCAGCAGCGCAATTTTGCTGGGCATCCCGGACTTCTATCGCGCTGGTGGGGGCATCCGCGCGCTCGCCGCGCCGATCTTCAGTGACGGCACCGACATCCCCGGTGTGGGCAAGCGCCCCAACCCCAGCAACCCCTGGGCCATGTTTGTCTCTGCCGCCGTCGAGCGCTATCGGCCCGGCGGGGCGCTGGCCCAACAACTCGGTTGGCCGCCCGGCTGGGGCGTGAGCGTATGGGAAGCCTGGAACGAACCCGATCTGACTCTGTTCTGGCAGGGGGGCGTGCCTGCTTATGCGCGCCTGCTCAAAGTGACCTATCTCGTTGTCAAACAGGTTGATCCGGGGGCGCGCGTGCTGTTCGGCGGGCTGGCCTATGGCGACCCACGTGTGGATGATTGGCTGGCACAGGTGCTGGCGATCTACGCCGACGATCCGCTAGCGGCGCAGTACAATTACTTCTTCGACATCGCCGCGCTGCACAGCTACAGCGATCCGTACCGCAGCGCCCTGCTGATCGAGTGGGCGCGCGGCGTCCTCAGCACTTACGGGCTGGATCACCCGATCTGGCTCAACGAGACGGGGCTGCCCGTCTGGGACGATTACCCCGGCCCGGTCTGGACGGCGGATCAGCCAAGCGAACGGATTTATCGCGGTACGCTGCGCGAACAAGCGCATTACATGATCCTCAATACGGCGTTCGCGCTGGCGGCGGGCGCGGAGATCATTTTCGTCCATCAACTCTATGACGACTGCGGCAACCAAAGCAGCGGCACCGATTTTCCGCCGCACAACGGCGAACTCTGCACGGCGGGGGCGTGTTGGGGCGATGCGCATGGCCTGTTCCGCAACGGGCGGGATGCCATCTGCTTCAGCCAACATCCGCTGCCGGGCACACCACGCCCGGCGACCATCGCCTACCACCTGACGGCGCGGGTTTTCGGGACGGGCGCACTCGCCAACGGCCAGATCATCAAGCTCGGCGCAGACGATGCGCCGGACGCCTACGCGATTGCCTTCGACCGGCCTATCGACTTTGGCCCCATCGTTGGCACCCCGCAGATCAGCGAGCGGTTGTATGTGCTGTGGAACCCGACCCCCGACCCGCTCACCCTGACGATCCCAGCCAGCGGAGCGGGTGCGCTGCTCTACACCGCCGAAGCCGCTGCTTCGATACTGACGCCGCAGAACGGTGTTTACACCGTGAATCTGCCCACCGCGACCGATCCCGCTGCACCGCTGAGCAGCGCCCCACTGATTCTGACGGAAAGCGTGCCGTCGGGTGTCGTCCCGGTCGATCCGGCGCTGATCAACGCGGAAGGCACCCTACCGACCGTCCTCGCGACTGCCGCACCGCAGCCTGTGCTCGGTGCGCCGATTGCCGGGCTGTCTGGTGAGCCGCCGCCAGCGACCCTTGACCCGGCGCTGGATCGGTCACCGCCAACCACAGCCATGAGTCCGCTGCCGGCTGTCAGCCCGCCGACATTCACACTGGTCTGGTCGGGTGCAGACGACAGCGGCATCGCCGAGTACATCGTGTGGGTGCGCGTCGATGGCGGCGATTGGTCGCCCTGGCTGCAAACCGCCGCGACTTTGGCCGAGTTCACAGGTGAGGCGGGCCGGACGTATGATTTCGCCGTGTGGGCGCGTGATCTGGCCGGGAATTGGTCGGCCAATGTCGATCTCACGCCGCAGGCCAGCACATCGGTGCGATGATCCCGGCCTGATCAACTCACCCCTCAATCCGTTATAATACGCACGTGCTAGACATCATCAGGAGCACGTGATGTACATTCTCGGAATCAATGCGTATCACGGCGGGGCGTCGGCTTGCTTGATCGCGGACGGTCAGCTCATCGCCGCCGCCGAAGAAGAGCGCTTCAACCGCGTCAAGTATTGGGCGGGCTTCCCTGTGCAGGCGATCCGCTACGTGCTGAGCGAAGCGGGGATCACGCCGTATGACGTGGATCATGTGGGCGTGAGCCGCGATCCGCAGGCCAATTTCATGGCGGGGGTACGCTTCGCGCTGATGCAGCGGCCCGGCCTCGGTTTGATCCGTGACCGCCTGAGCAACACACGTCAGGTCGGCTCGCTCAAGCAGGATTTCACACGCCATCTGGAACTCAATGGTCTGGATGTGCGGGCGCAGTTCCACAACGTCGAACATCATCTGGCACACATGGCGAGCGCGTTTTTCGTCTCGCCGTTCGCTGAAGCGGCGGTGCTCTCGGTCGATGGCTCCGGCGATTTCGTCACCACCATGTGGGGCACGGGCCAGGCCAATCACCTGCACATCGATGAGCGCATCTACTTCCCGCATTCGCTGGGGATCTATTACGCCGCGCTGTCGCAGTGGTTGGGGTTTATCAACTACGGCGACGAGGGCAAGGTGATGGGCCTGGCCCCCTACGGCACCCCGAAGTATCTCGATGAGATGCGCCGGATCGTGCGGGTGCAGCGCGACGGGACATTTGATCTCGACCTGGATTACTTTGTGCATCACCGCGAAGGTGCAGCGATGACCTGGGACGACGGCTCGCCAACGGTCGGCACGCTGTATTCACGCAAATTGATCGATCTGTTCGGCCAGCCGCGCGCCAAACGCGACGAAATCACCGCACATCATCAGGATGTGGCCGCGTCGTTGCAAGCGATGCTAGAGGAAGCGGAATTCGCGCTGGTCAATCGATTGCACGCCGAAACCGGGCATCAAGCGCTGTGCCTGGCGGGCGGTGTGGCGCTCAACAGCGTGTTCAACGGCAAGGTGCTGCCGCAAACGGGCTTTGAGGACATTTACATTCAGCCAGCGGCGGGGGATGCGGGCACGGCGCTCGGTGTGTGCTATTACATCTACCATCAGACTCTGGGCCAGCCGCGCGCTTACGTCATGGATCAGGCGTATACTGGCCCCGGCTTCGACAACGACACGATCCAGGCGGAGTTGGAGCGGCATGGACTGCACTGCCAGCAGCTTGACGAGCCGGCGCTGCTTCAACGGGCTGCGGAGGCGGTCGCGGCGGGCAAGGTGTTGGGCTGGTTTCAGGGCCGCATGGAGTGGGGGCCGCGTGCGCTGGGCAACCGCAGCATCGTGGCCGACCCGCGCCGCCACGACATGAAAGACATCCTCAACGCACGCATCAAGCGCCGCGAGCAGTTTCGCCCGTTCGCGCCCTCGGTGCTGAGCGAAGCGACCGGTGCTTACTTCGACCAGACCTACCCCGACCCATTCATGCTCAAGGTGTATGGGGTGCTGCCCGAAAAACACGCCGAGATCCCGGCGGTGACGCATGTTGATGGCAGTGGGCGGCTGCAAACCGTCGATCAGGCGACCGCGCCGCGCTACTGGGCGCTGATCAACAGGTTTGGCGAATTGACGGGCACGCCGCTGGTGCTCAACACATCGTTCAACGAGAAGGAACCGATTGTTTGCACCCCGGCAGACGCCATCGACTGCTTCCTGCGCACGCGGATGGACGCACTGGGGATCGGTGATTTTTTTGTCGAGCGTGACCCCGATCAGCCTGCGCCGCCGGCGGCAAATTAAGCCGCAGATGAGCGATTTTGATCGAGGCGCGCGGGCGCAGTATACTCATTTGTGACGATGTATATTAAGTAGTACATAAGGAGTATCTCATGGACGCAACGGTTCCTACCACAATGGTACCCAACATCGGCATCAGCGATGAGAATCGCGCGGCAGTTGTCGCGATGCTCAACCGTCGGCTGGCGGATACGTTCACGTTGTACACCAAAACGCGCAAGTATCATTGGAACGTGACCGGGATGCACTTCGCGGAGCTGCACGAGTTCTTCGAAGAGCAGTACACACAGCTCGATGAATCGATGGATCAGATTGCGGAGCGTGTGCGGCAGTTGGGCAGCTTTGCCATCGGTACGCTGGACGAATTCCGCGAGCAGACGACGATCAACGAAGCGCCCGGCACCGTGCCCGGCGACAAGGACATGATCCGCAACCTCATCAACGATCACGAAGCGCTGATCCGCCGTTTCCGCGAAGATGCGGAGCTGGCAATGGAAAGCTACAAGGATTCGGGCACCAACGACTTCTTGATCGGCCTGATGGAAATGCACGAAAAGATGGCCTGGATGCTGCGCGCGCATCTGGAAGGCTAGGCCGAACCCCGGTGCAAGCGCAGTGCGGGGCGAGATCGCGTGGTTGATCTCGCCCCATGCAGCCAATCCTGAAGCCGCGCTGGGTAATTTTCTCCAACCTTCGTGATTCCGCGTAATAGATCCACCTGTGCCCGTGTCCATAACCATGTGCGCGTACGAAAGTGAGCGCGCACACTGCAAGCGCTCAGCGAAAGGAAACGGACAATGGCGGCACAGCGCTGGATTTTTGAACCGACTGGACGGCACGTTCATGTGGAATTCAACGGCGAGACCATCGCCGACAGCAAGCGTGTGATGCTGATGATCGAGTCGTCGTATGAACTGCATTACTACTTCCCTGCCGAAGATGTGCGCACCGACCTGCTGACGGCGACCGGCGACACACAGCACTCTGGCTACCGGGGCGATGCACACCTCTACACCCTCACGGTGGGCGACCGCAGCGCCGAAAACGCGGCCTGGACCTACCCGGAGACGCTGGGTGAGCGCCCGGATCTGAGTGGGTATTTCGCCTTCACGTGGAAGGCGATGGATCAGTGGATGGAAGAGGATGAGGTCGTGCTGGGCCACCCGCGCAACCCCTATCACCGCATCGATACGATTAAAAGTTCTCGCCACGTGCAGGTGGTGATCGATGGGGTGAC
>JAADYY010000173.1 GCA_010092805.1 Chloroflexota bacterium
GCGCGCGGAGCCGCAGTCAATGCGTTGTGCTCGCCCAACGGTGTGCTAACAAGCCAAGAGAGTGCTTAGCATATTTTAAGGGGTCAAACGTGAGGTGCAGCCAACCGCCTGCACTGCCGATTAAGCCTGGTGCTTAGTGCGCTGACAGCCCATCGCTAGCGGGTAAATCGTCAGATTTATCTCAATACTCAACCGGATTCGAGGCAACTTGTAACCAAAGCCTAACCGTCAGCGCGCCCCCCGAATATCCAGCGGTGTGACACACTTGATCACGGCTTGCGCGCGGCGATCAGGGCGCGGTTGCCGTAGGCGTCCAGGCAAGCGGCGTCGAACCCGGCTTCGGCCAGCCACGCCAGATGCGCCTGCAGCGCCGCCGGGTGATCCTCACGCCTGGCAAGATGGGCGACGTGATCGGCATAGCTGCTTTGCTCAGACGCGGCTACCTGCGTGCCGTACTGCCCATCCAGGTGCGCCCACAGCGCGTGATACAGATCAAACACCGCCGCCGACGGCACCGCAATCCGTTCGGCCTGGAAGAAGTAGCCGCCCGGTTCCAGGATCTCATACACCGCGTGATAGCCCGCCCGCAGCGACTCGTGGGGCAAGTGATGCAGCGCCTGCACATTGATCGCGATCTGGTACTGCTGGCGCGGCAGCGGGCTATCTGGCCCCAGCAGCGCAGGCAGATCGGTCATGTCGTGCGTCACGCTGATGAATTTGAATGGGTACGCCGCCAAGCGCTCGGCGGCCAGCGCCATCATCGCCTCGGAGCGGTCGACGCCGACGATCTGCGCCGTCTCGATGCGCTGGAAGATCGCTTCGTCCACCAACCCCGACCCGTAACCGAGATCGAGAATCGTTTTGCCCGGCTCGAAGACCTGCTCGAGCAGCAGCAGCAGCAAATCAAGGTGCTGGTTGCGCATGGGGTTGTTGTTCCCCGCCGCCGCCGACCACCGCTGCGCCAGTTCGGGATCACGCCAATCTTGTGGATGCATCTGTGTATTCTCCTCGCCTGATCGTTTGTATTGATCGTTAGATTAATCCAGCCCGAAGTAAGCTTCAAGCAGATCGCGGACGATGGGCGCGGCTACCCCAGACCCTTCGCCGGAATTTTCGATGATGGCGACAACGGCGATCTCCGGGTTGTCACGCGGGGCATAGGCGGCGAACCAGGCGTGCGAGGTGCCCTGCGGGTTCTGCGCGGTGCCCGTCTTGCCGCACACGCCGATGGTTTGCAGCGGCGATCCGTCGAAGACAAACACCGCCGTGCCGACTGGGCTGGTCGTCACCGCGCAGATGCCCTGCCGAACCGTCGCTATCACGTCCGGGCGCAGGTTCGTCGGTGTGCCCGCGCCGACGGGGGCCGGGCGCAGCGTCTCGCCGATCAGGCCGACCTGACCCACTAAATGTGGGTGGGGCAGCGTGCCGCCATTGGCAATCGCGGCGAACCAGCGCACCACTTGCAGCGGCGTCACGTCGAGGTAGCCCTGCCCAATCGACATGTTGACGGCTTCGGAGAACGTCCAGGTTGCGCCGTAGTTGACGCGCAGCCATTCCGGGTCGCCGATCAGCCCTTGCGCCTCCGCCAGATCGGTCATGCCGGTTGGCCCACCGAATCCGAGTTGGCGGGCGTAATTCGGCAGCAGCCAGGGATCGGTTTGGCTGAGATGATAGCCGACTTCATAATAATATGGGTTGCAGCTCGTCGTCAGCGACTCCGCTAGATCGACGGTGCCGTGCCCTTGCGGCAGCCAATCGTAGCGGGTGATGTCCCGATCCCAGATGCCGGTGCAGGTATAGCGCTCATCTAGCGCGTAGACGCCGCTGTCGGCGGCGGCGGCGGCGGAAACCGTCTTCATCACCGAGCCGAGCGGGTAAGTGCCCTGCACCGCGCGGTTGACTTCCGGGTTGGCCGGGTCGGCCTGCGTCTCGCGGATGATTTCGTCGGCGGCCTCGCGTCCCATCACCGGGAAGGGGGTGTAGGCGTTGTTGTCGAAGGTCGGGTAGCTGACCATCGCCAGGATCGCGCCCGTGCGCACATCCATCACGACGGCGGCGGCCCCCAGCGATTCCAGCGCCCAGCCATCTTTGGCGATGGTGTAAGCATCGGCGATGATCTGCTGTGCCTGCGCCTGAAAGTCCGCGTCAAACGTCAGCCAGATGCTTTCGCCGGGGCGGGCGCTGCTGCGCGCCAATTCACGGACGACCTGCCCGTTGGGTGTGACGATCAACAGGCGGGCGGCGGGCTGGCCGCGCAGCGTCTCATCCCAGCTTGCTTCGAGGCCGCTGCGCCCGATGATCGAGTCCTGGGCGAAACCTGCCGCCTCCAACGCCGGGATCTCCGCTGCACTGGGGTAGCCAACATAGCCCAGGATGTGCGGCGCGAGGTGCGGCGTGGCATAGCGGCGCGCCGGGCGGTTGTTGAACCCCGCGTCGCAAAACGTTTCAAGCGCGGTGTGCGTCGCCTGGTAGGTTTGCGCTTCGATGATGCCCAGTTCGATCAGCCAATCGGGTGGGCGGGCTTCAAGCCGCGCCTGAATATCGGCGACGGGTTCGGCCAGCGCCGCCGACAACGCATTCAGGCAGTCGGTGTACTCCGGGATCTGTGCGCGGGTGACGTTGACCGTCACAACACGCCCGTTTTGATCGGCGAGCACACTGCCGTCACGGTCGTAGATATTGGCACGGTTCGGCACGGTTGGATCAAGGCGCAGCCGCCCGCCGTCGGCCATTTGCGCGAAAATATCCCGCGCCGACCACGCCACCCGCCACGCCGCATTACGCGCATCCGCCACCAGCCACAAACTGCGCCCGCTGTCGGTGAAATCACCCAACATGCGCGTGCTGAAAGTCACATCGTAGTGAAACGTCGCCAACGAACGGTTGGATTCGTCGCGCAGAATCGTGACGGGGCGGAAGCTGAGCGCCTCGAAGGTCATCGTCGCGTAACTGTCATCGTACAGCGCGCGGAAGTCGTCGAACGGGTTGGCTTCCTGGCTGGCAAAACTGAGCAGGTTGTACATTCCGGCGAAATCGCCCCGCCGCCACGCTTCCAGATACAAGCGGGCAGTCCGTTCGGCATCTTCCAGCGGATAATCAGAAGGTGGCAGGGTGGGTGTGGGCAAAGGCAGCGCAGCCTGACGCGGCGGCGGGCTGCACGCAGCGGCGAACAGGGCGATGATCACGGCGGCGCTGATCAAGAGTCGGGGCATAGGGCGTTGCATCCGGCGGTTGCTCGTTGGTTCCATTGGTCAAGTGCCCGCATTATAGGTCGATCCCGGCCAGCACGCGAACAATCAGCGGGTGATTTGGTGCGTGCTCCACTTGCCGATTTTCGATTGGGCCATAGGGCGTCTTTGCGGTTCGTTGAGACACTGTATGCTGTGTCCCTACTTTGCAGCGGCCCTATCAGCGCGTACAATAGGCGCTGATGAGGAGAGAAACTCATGGCGGATAGCTTGTTCGATAACCGTTATCGCTACGACTATATTTACCCGCGCGGCAGGTCGGGGGAGACGCTGCGGGCTGTCGATACGCTCGACAGTGACCGCCCGGTCGTGATCAAGCGCCCGGCACCGCAGGACGCCCCACCGATTCGCTCCGGTCAGGAAGTCAGCATTCTGAATGAGCGCAAGGCGCTCAGCCGGCTGGCCGGGCACCCAGCGCTGACAACGCTGCTGGAAACCGGGCAGTTCTTCGTGAGCGGCCAGCCCCATCAGTACATCGTGATGGAACGGGCGATTGGCACCATTATCGCTGACCGGGTGCTGGAGCTGGCCGCACGCGGCGAACGCCTGCCCGAACTCGAAATGCTGGTGATCGTCGATCTGCTGCTGGATTTGCTGTACACAGCGCACGCGCACGACATCGTTTACAACGATGTGGACGCCAAGCATCTGTTCTGGGACAGCGAGCAATACACACTCAAGGTTATCGATTGGGGCAACGCCGTCTTTTTGGAAGGCGACGAGATCACACCGCAGGGCATCAGCCGCCAAAGCGACATTTTTCAAATGGGCGAGCTGCTGTATTTCCTGCTGACAGGCGGCAGCCGCATGGAAGTGCCGCGCGACGCGGGCGACGATTTCCGGCTCGATTTCGGCCACGACGGCGACCACATTCACACCCGGCTGCAGGCGATCATCAGCCGCGCTGGGCACCCAAACCCGCGCCGCCGCTATGCCAGCATCGCCGAACTGCGCAAAGATCTCAACGACTACCGCGCGCCCATCGAGCGCGAGCGCAACGCCCGGCTGGGCCGCATCATGGAGCGGCTGCGGCGCGAACTGAGCAAAGACGAACTCAACGGCCTGCTGGAAATGGTCGAGACGGTCGAGATGGTCGATCCGTCGTACCCACCAACCCGGCAGGCGCGCACCGAGATCCACAATCGGCTCAGCGATCTGGCGGTCGCCGCCGATCTGGACGCGGCGCGGATCTATCTGGAAAGCGCGAACTGGGCGCGGGCGATTGACGTTCTCGAAGACCTGCGGACGCGAGCACGTGGCGAAAACGCCCAACTGATCGCGCTGCTGCTGGATTGGGCCAAGCTGCTGGTCAACAGCGAGATTCACCCGGTGCCGCCGACGATCTTCGATGCGATCACGCTGCTGTTTGAAGGCCGCGCCGAAAACGCCGCCCGCCTGCTGCTGCTCGAAGGCACCGACGATGAAGCGGTGCGCGGCTTGCAGTGGCTGGTCGCGGAACGTATCAGCGCGCATATGTCGGATATTCCGCTGCTGCGCCCCAGCCTCTACCGCTTGCAGACCTCGTTGGCTGCGCTGGCCGTCGAAAGCATCACGCTGGACGACGCGCGCACGCTGCTAACCGATGTACACAGCGCGCTGGATCGGCTGGCGCAGCCGGGCAGCGTCAGCGGCCTCATGGAGTTGCGCGACGGCTACCGCGCCGTCGTTGATCAGTTGACGGAACTCAGCTCACTGCTGGAATCGGCGCAGGTGCAGTACAGCCTCACGAATCGGCGGCTGCCCGTCACGGCGCTGACGCGGGCGCAAAACGCCGTCATGGCGCTGGCCGACAACATTCACGTGATCGGCAAGCAGGCGACCGGCAACCCACGCGATGCGCGCGCCGCGCTCGAAAGCAACCGCGCCATCGACCCGGCCAACCCCGCCTGGGATGTGATCAACGCGCTCTTAGATGAAGTCCACGCGCTGCTCAACGCCTACCGCAGCTATGTACCCACCGCCGAAGGCGCGGATCTGGCGGCGTGGCTGGAAAAAGCGCAGGGCAATCTCGCGCCGTACATCGAGAGCCTGTTCGACGAGATGCTGGTGAGTATCTCGCTGGGCTTCAAGATCGCGGCGCAGGCATGGGGCCGCTACGCGGGGGTGGTGCTGCAAGGCAACCGCAGCGACGCGATGGACGAACTGGCCGAAGCAGCGGGCGCGATCAGCACCGTGTGCCCGGCGCTGGCCGGCTGGCTGACGCAGTTGCGCAACAACATCAGCGGCGCGCAGTACGTCGAACGCTACGCGCTGTACGGCGCGTTGGGCCGCGCCCTGGCTGATGGCTGGGATCAGTTTGATAACGGGCGGCTGGCCGAAGCCGAACGCCTGGGCGCGCAGGCCTATGAAGCGGCCCAGAGCGATGCCGAACGCTTCGCCGCCCGGCGGCTGCGTGAGCTGGCGGAAGCGGTGCGCGATTGGGTGGAGCGCAGCGGCCCCGGCGATACCAAGCGCACCGAAGAGACGCTCACCCGCATCGAACTGCTCTACACCGCCGACGAGATCGGCGCGCGTGACAATTTTGCCGCGCAGATGCCGTCACAGGATACGTTTTTGCGGGCGATGCATCGCGGCATCATCGATTTGTTTGCGCAGCGCAGCACTGCGGCGATCCGCATTTTGTTTTTTAACTATCTGCTGCTGGGCGCGTTGGAAGCGCAGGCCGATACGCTCGATAACGCGCGCTTTTGGCGCGATGCCGCTGTCAAGGTGTTGGGCGAAGGCCGCGAAGGGCACACCGCAGTCCGTGCGCTGGAGTCGTATGTGGGGCGGCGGCATGATCTGCTGCTGGCGGCGGAACTGCTCAACGGCGTGAACGGCGTTCACGCGCTGCCCGCGCTGGGGCGCACCCGCGAAGCGTTGGAGAAGAATCCGCAGGGCCGCCTACTGGCCGCCGCCATCTACAGTCTGCGCGAGATCGAAGCGGCGGTGCGCGATTGGTCAGATGGCGAATTCCGCGCCGCCGGGATCAAGCTCGAAAATGCGCTGCGCTCGGTTGATGAGGTTGAAGGCGTGGCCGCCGTCACGCTGACGGCTTACCGCGTGTGGGTGATGGAACTGGTGCAAACGGCGGCGGAACTGCACACGCAGGCGCGCCGGCTGGGGCAGTTGGTCGAAGCGCGCCCCGCCGCGCCCGACCCGACGGTGCAGACGCTGTTACAGCAGCAGGTGGAGACCACGACCGAGCTGCTGGGTGAAACGTACGCGCAAAC
>JAADYY010000174.1 GCA_010092805.1 Chloroflexota bacterium
AGGGAGAACATTGGTTAAAATGCGGTATGTCCCTGTGGTCACCAACGCTGCCTACTGTGAAGGCCGTTATTCATGCGCATCCGACGCGACTACACCCGTCAGAAATTCCGCAGTCGACGCCAACGACCGGGCTGCTTCTCGCAGGTTCTGTTGATCGGCGCGCTGGTCGGGGTTGCCATCGTATTCTGGCAGTGGCTCGGCATCGGCCAACCGTTTGACGTGATGCCCCCTGATGATCGGCTGGCGTCGGCGACGGTGGCTTTCGCGCGCGGTGATCTGGACAGTGCTATCGTCCAGTCGCGCCAGCGGTTAAATGCCCAGCCGGATGATGTCGGCGCGCTGAAGCTCCTCACCCGCGCGTTGATCTACCGCAGCTACAGCGACTACGACACCGCCCGCGACCGCGATACCGCGCTGGCATTCACGACGGCGGCATATGCGCGCCGCCCCAATCATCCAGAGGTTGCGGCGCTGCATGCCTTCGCGCTGCAAGCGGTGAGCCGGCCCGGCGCAGCGGCGGATGTGGCCCGAACGGTTCTTGAAGCGCAGCCGGATCACGCGCTGGCGCGCACGTCATTGGCGCTGGCGTATGGCGTGGCCCGCAGCTACGAAGTGGCGCTGCGTGAGAGCCTGCGGGCGCTGGAGGCGTTGGGAACGCCCACCACCGCAGACGATGCCCTCGATGTGCTGCGTGCCCTGGCGATCAGTTACAGCGATACGGGCGATTACAATGCGGCGGTACAAACGGTGGAGCGCGCGCTGACGCTGAATGATCGGCTGGCCGCGCTGTATTTCGAGCGGGCGCTGTACGCCATGCAGCTTGGCGATGTCGATGCAGCGACGGTGGCGTATTATGAGATCCTGGCGCAGCAGCCAGAGAATGTCAAAGTGCGGCTGCGGCTATGCGAGTTGTCGAGTTTGCTGCGTGAACGCGAGACCGCCCTGCGCTACTGCGATGAGGTCACCACACGCGCGCCAGCGTGGTTCGAGGGGTGGTATCATCTGGGGCGCGAATACTTCTTGCAGGGCGTTTTTTTGGAAGCGCAGACCGCTTTTCAGCGCTGCACCGCGCTTCAGCATACCCAGCAGATCGCCATCAGCGAACGACGGATCGAGTGCTGGCTGTTGCAGGGGCAAGCCGCAGAGATTCGGGGCGATTGTTCGCGCCTCGTGGCGATCTACAACGAGTTCCGCGTGATGGCCGCGACGGGTGCCATCGACCAAACATGGGAATACCCGCCGGAGGGGCCGCCGAACTGCGCCTCTGGCGCTGATCCTCAAGGTGGCGCGGGGGGCTGAGTCGTAATTTGTACGGTGCGATTGTGCAACTAAACGGCAATGTCATGCGTAAGATTCTTTGAGTGAGGTCGAGCGCATCATCTGTGCACCGCGCTTCGCCTTTCGCTACTGCCTTGCATTCGCCGCATGTAAACGGCGCGCACTTACTCTACCTACATCCATCAGAACATCCATCAGAAGGAGGCTTTATCCATGACGACCGAAACACGCAAACGCCCCGAACAGCGCGACCCATCATTTTGGGCGTTTGTCCTCATTGGCGCAGGGCTGATCTGGCTGCTGGCGGAGGCCAACATCCTGACTGGGGCGAATCTGGCAGTGCTGTTCCGGCTGTGGCCGCTCATCTTGATCGCGTTTGGGCTGGAATTGTTGTTCGGGCGTGATTCGACACGTGTCACCGTCTTGATTGGGCTGGGGACCGTTGGCGTGATGGTCGTGCTGATGATCATCGGCCCGGCGCTTGGTCTGGCAGGCAGTGTCGAAATCCGCGAGATGCAGTTCAGCGAGCCGGTGGGCGAGGCCACATCTGCAAACATCGAAATCGATCTGTCGGTGGGCACCGCGACGATTGCGGCGCTCGAAGACTCGCCCGACCTGATCAACGCCGACATCCGCTATGCGGGTGATGCGCTTGTCTTCACCGTTGATGAGCGTGACAACCGCAAGGTTGTCCAGTTGGGCACCGAGGGTAGTGTCAATCTCGGCTTTGAATTTTTCGGGATGTCGTTCAGCGCGGGCGATGAAGACCTGCTGTGGGATATTGGCCTCACGCCGCGTATCCCGTTGGCCGTGGCCATCGCTGGCGGTGTCGGCAACACCACCGTTGACCTGAGCGGGTTGCGACTGACCCAGGTCGATATCGCAACGGGCGTAGGTGAAATCGATTTGCGCCTGCCAGCGGCTGACGACCGTTACGCGGTGGAAATTGATGGCGGGGTGGGGCGCACGCACATTGCGGTCGCAGATGACGCCGCCATTGACCTGCGTATCAACGGTGGCGTTGGCGAGACAGTGCTCGATTTGCCAGATGCGGCCCCGATTCGGCTTGATGTGGACAGCGGCATCAGTTCGGTTGAGGTTGCCAACTGGCTCGAACGTGTCAGCGGTGAGGGCGGCAGTTTCAACTCCGATGGTGTGTGGGAAACGGCCAGCTATGCCAGCGCCAGCGCCGCTGAACGCATCGACATTCAATTTGACGGGGGCGTTGGCAGCCTGACTGTGCGCTGACCGCTCGTGAGATAGCACCCCTTCGATCTGAAATTTCGTGAACGCACTTTATCATCAGCACGAGGAGCAAACATCATGACGCAGAACCCGAACAATCCACAGAACCAGAATCAGGACGACGACAAGAACAAGCGCTATGAGAGCGAATGGTCGTTCTCATTTGAGAAACTCGGTCAGAACATCTCAGAATTCTTCAACTCGCTGGGGCAAGGCAGCTCTGAGTCGGTGAAAACCGGGCAGTTCAGCGAGCTGGTGGCCGGGGCGACTTCAGCGCGCGTCCGCATCGAACCGAGCATCGGCAAGACGACGATCACGGCGCTGGAGGCGTCGGAGAATCTGATTGAAGCTGACGTGACGTATATCGGTGAGATCAAGTTTGTGACTGGTGGTGAAGCCGGTGGCGAAAAATCGGTGGCGCTGGGCCAGGCGGCGGGAGTCGCCGATTGGGTACGCGGGGCCGTCGGCTGGATCGGCAGCAATCAGCAGCTCAAGTGGGATGTGGCACTCTCGCCCCAGATTCCGATGCTGCTCGACATCCACAGTGGCGCAGGGCAGAATCAATTCGACCTCAGTAAGCTGCAACTCACCTCACTGAGTGTCGTCGGTGGTGCAGGCGAGACCAACCTGACGATGCCCGGCAATCGTCAGTACGCAGTGCAGATCAATACCGGGGTTGGACGGGCCAGTGTGAACATTCAGGAAAACGCGACGGTGGACCTGACGATGCGCATCGGCACCGGTGAGGTCAACATGGCGATTGGCAATAATGCCAGCATCAACGCACGCTTGACCGGCGGCATTGGCGTCACCAATGTGATCATCCCGTCGGATGCAGCGGTGCGTGTTGAGGCGAACGCGGGGATTGGCTCGATCAACGTGAACAGCCGCATCCCGCGCTTGCAGACGACGGGCGAAAGCTGGAGTCGCGGCGGCGTGTGGCAGACCGCCGATTACGAAACCGCCGAGCGCAAGATTTTCCTGCATCTGGAAGGCGGGGTTGGCGAGTTCAACGTCCGCTAGCCTGATCGGTTGCTGCTGAATCAGCAAGGGCGAGTTGTTGTGACTCGCCCTTGTATGATCCTGCATCCAAATTTTCTGTTGCTGGTGTTAATTCGCCGGGTTCGAGGAAGCGGTGTCGGGGTCTGAGGTGGTGCTGGCTGCGACGGGCGGCGTGGTTTCTGCCGCGTTTGCGGCGCTGTCCTCCGCGTCTTCGTCGCTGTCTTCCCAGCTAATGATCCAGATGCACGCACCAGCGACCAAAATCGTCGCGACGATCAGGGCGAGCCACTGGCTGGCTTCCAACCCCACCGAACTCGCCTCGATCACGAGCAGCACAATCATCCCTGCCGACAGGACAATCCACGCGGCCAAACGTGGGTGGCGCAGCGCCCAGCGTAGGGGCGGAAAATTGGCGATACCGGACATCCAAAGTGCTCCGTGAAACTGACTCAGTTATGTTTGGCGATCAAATGGGCTTCATCACCCGGTCTTCGCGGAGCTGCTTCATCAGCCCCACCAGTTCCGAGGACATCCGTTCGTGCGCGGCTTCGCGCCAAGCCGGGAATTTGATCGTTTCCAGCTTGAGGTAGTCATACCCCGCTTTCAGGAAGGCGTCAATGACTGGCTGTGGGGTCTCTTTGGGCAAGAAGATGAAGCTGACTTCGCTCTGCAAGTCGCGCGAGGCGTCTTCGGTGGCTTCGACGAGTGTGCGCACGAGCGACATTTGCGGTACGTCAGGTGTCAGATAGACCTCGTCGACGCGCGTGATCAGGTTTTCGACCTGCCAACCGATCAAGCCGACCATGCGCTCATCTTTGTCCTGGGCCAGCAAGTAGCTTTTCTCGCCGAACGCCATCATGATGTCCATCCGTTCGACGGTTTTCTCGCTGACCATCGTGATGAACTGAGCGATGGCCTCGGCGTTACTGGGCATCCCGCGCCGCACATCCAGGTCAAGATCCTGGCTTTCAGCGGTGGTCTGGGCGGGCGGCGCAACCGGCACCGGAGGTTGTTGATCAGTGGGTGGCGCGGTTGATGGCTGCGGCGGTGCTGGTGGCGGCGTGGTCTGCTGTGGCGGCCTGGGCTGGATGGGTTTGACCGTTGGGGGGCGTTCCGGCGCGGGGGCGCGCTGTACCCCGATCTCGCGCAGGACATTGTTCCACCCGGTTTGCACTGCGCGGAATGTTTCCTCGACGTTGCCGTCGTTCTTGATCACATAGTTGGCTCGCGCCACCTTGTCCGATTGGGCATTCTGCGCGGCGACGCGCTGTTGGGCATCCTGCGGCGACATACCACGTTTTTCGACCAGGCGGCGCAACTGCGTCTGCGGCGTGGCATCGACGACCCACACCGTATCGACGGCGCTGGCAAGGTTGCCTTCCAACAGCTTGATCGCTTCGATGACGATCACGGGTTGTTTGGCGCGCTTGATGAGCACATTGACGACCTGGTTGACAATGGGGTGAACGATGGCTTCGAGTTTTGCAAGGGCAGTTGGGTTGCTGAACACAATCTGGCCCAACATGGCGCGGTTGATGCGGTTTTCGCTGTCGAGAATGAAATTCCCGAACGTGGCCACCACCGGTTTGTAGGCGGGCGCACCAGGTTCCATCGCTTGGTGCGACAAACCATCTGCGTCGATGGTGTAGGCTCCTAACTGTTGTAACATCCGTCGCACCACACTCTTGCCCACCGCGATATTACCGGTGAGGCCGATGACGTATTTGCCTTCCCAACGACTCACGGCCTGCCCTCCACATGAATTTGCATCGTTCGACCTGGGTTCTAATTATTGTAACTTGGATATTGTGAATTCGACAAACCGGAAGCGTAAACATCCAGGGCAATCGCATCAAAATCAC
>JAADYY010000175.1 GCA_010092805.1 Chloroflexota bacterium
CACAACTTTTTTGTCAACCGGCTGCTGCTGCCGTCGCTGCGGCGGCCTGAATCCAAGACCGCTGCGGTCCGGGACGCCTATCTTAGGCCGTTCCCCACACCGGCGTCGCGGATGGGCACGTATGTCTTCCCACGCGAGATCAACAACGCCACCGCGTGGCTGATGTCGATTCAGGCCAAGCTCAACACGCTGGCGGATGTGCCGGTTGAACTGGTGATGGGTATGAAAGATGTGTTGTTGGCTTCGGAGACGTTCATCAGCCGCTGGCAGCAAATCTTCCCCAACGCCGCGCTCGACCGCGTTGAAGATGCCGGGCACTTCTTCCAGGAAGACGCCCCAGATCGCGTGGCGGCGGCGGTGCAGCGCATCGTCGAGCGGCTGCCGTAGCTGCGCGCCGCTATCACGGCGGCGGTGCCGGGATAATGCTACAATAAGCAACAGTTGCGGCTGAAACGATCCTCGTGCGCTCACGTATAGGTCAGCGTGATGAAGCACGCCGGATCAAACCCATCAGATCAGGCACAATGCAAAAGGACGCGCACGCATGTCGCTAAGATTGCAAGTGGCTCAAGAACTGTTGCAGGAAAAGGATTACGCCCCGGCCCGCGCCCTCTTAGAGACGCTGCCCGGTGACGAAACCGCTCAGCGCTGGCTGGCGCGGCTCGATGAGATCGCGCCAGCGGCCCCCGCCGCTTTCCCCATACAAGAGCAAAGGTCGGAATCAATGGCCGCAATGGGTACTGCCACGCAGTGGGAATACTGCGAAATCTTCGCCGGGTACGAGCTGGACAACCGCGCCCGCCCCACCGGCGACTACTATGTCGCGATTCGGTTTTACACGCCCGACGGACTGCGCCTGGAGCGCCAGACCCGCACCCACGACGAGGGCCGCAAAGCCAGCGAGGACGATCTGCGGCTTGTGAGCCGGGTATGGGCCAAAGACATCGTCGCGCAGTTGGGCATGGACGGCTGGGAACTGGTCAACGTCTTCCACGATGAAGCGCCCGAAGCCAACAGCTATTATTTCAAGCGCCCACGATAGCGCGGGTGCCACCTGCGATGCTTCCGAAGCCGTTTGCGCCCCGCCCTGATCAGCTTATGAGCGGTTCAGGCGGGGGTCGAGCGCGTCGCGCAGGCCGTCGCCCAGCAAATTGAAGCCCAGCACCGTCGTCATGATCGCCAGGCCGGGGAAGAAGACCAGGTGCGGTGAGGTGAACACGTAATTGCGCCCCTCACTGAGGATCGCGCCCCATTCTGGGGTGGGTGGTTGCGCGCCCAGGCCCAAAAACGAGAGCGCCGCTGCATCCAGCACCGCCGTGCCCACGCCGAGCGTCCCCTGCACGATCAGCGGCGTGATGGCGTTGGGCAGAATCTGAATGAACAGCGTCCGGGCGGGCGAAGCGCCCAGCGCCTGATTGGCGGTGACGTAATCTTCCTCTTTGATCGACAGCACACTGGCGCGGGCTAATCGGGCATATACGGGCACCGAGACCAACGCAATCGCCAGCAGCGCGTTTTGCAGGCCGGGGCCGAGCACCGTCACAATCGCAATCGCCAGCAGCAGCGACGGAAACGCCAGCAGCACATCCATCGAGCGCATGATCAAGTTGTCGATCCAGCCGCCCGCATACCCGGCGACCATGCCCAGCAGCGAGCCAGTAAGGATCGCGAAAGTGACGCTCGTGAAGCCGACGACCAGCGAGACGCGCGCCCCATGAACGATGCGGCTGAACATATCGCGCGCGTTCAGGTCGAGACCCATGAAGTGCTGCGGTTCTTCGAGCGCGCACCCCAGCAGATGAATGCATGGATCTTTGCCGGGCAAACGCCCCAACCCGGCGTACTCTGGCCGCCCGATCATCGATTGCAGCGGGTCGTGCGGCGCGATCACGTCGGCGAGCAGGGCGGTGGCGACCAGAATCCCGATGATCGTCAGCCCGATCACGGCGGAGCGGTTGCGCAGGATGTGCTTGAGCGTCTCGCGCCACAAGCTCGTCGTCACGTACTGCGCGTGATGGTCAGCGCTGGTTTGCAGCTTGGTGGTGGTGTTGGCGGTGCTTGTGGTAGCCATCAACTGTTCCCATCAGCTTAGCCGGATGCGCGGATCCAGGTAGCCGTAAATAATATCGACAATGAGATTGATCGTCACAAAGGCGAACGCGATGATCAGGGTGAAGCCCTGCACCAGCGTGTAATCGCGCGCGGTGATGCCATCCACCAGCGTGCGCCCGACGCCTGTCAGCCCGAAGATCGTCTCGGTGAGCACCGCGCCGCTGACCAGCAGCCCGAAGTTCAGCCCGATCACCGTGACGACGGGCAGCAGCGCGTTGCGCAGGCCGTGCCGCGCCACCACGACGGGTTCGCGTAAGCCTTTGGCCCGCGCCGTGCGAATATATTCCTGATTGAGCACGCCCAGCACGCTCGAACGGGTCATACGGGCGATGATCGCCAGCGGAATCGTGCCGACCGCCACAGCGGGCAGAATCAAGTGACGCAGCGCATTGACGAACAGGTCGGCGTTGAGCGTCAGTGTGGCGTTGAGCAGGTTGAACCGCGACAGGAAGATCAGAATGTCGCTGGCGGAGTCCGCGTCGGCCAGCCCCCACGCCTCGAAGAA
>JAADYY010000176.1 GCA_010092805.1 Chloroflexota bacterium
GGCCGGGCTGCGGCGCGGTCGCGGCCAACGAGCGCCTGACGCCGTTCCTGCCCGGCCCCATCGTCGAGATCGTTGAGGAGCCGACGCCCGAAGAAGACGCGCCGCTTTACGGCCTGCGGATGCCCAAACACTCGATTGGTCAGTTAAAGGCGTTCTGGGGCAACTTTGGGATGCACGTCCGCGCCTATGCCTACATTCGCGCTTACGGCAATGCCCTGCGGCAGGTCTCGCGGCACGCGGTGCTCAACGCGAATTACGTGCGCGCGCGCCTGAAAGATGCCTACAAGATTCCATACAACCGCATCTGCGCGCATGAGTTTGTGCTGGAAGGTCACTTCGACGGCATCGACGATGTGCACGCGCTCGATATTTCCAAGCGGCTGATGGACTTCGGCATCCACCCGCCGACCAACTACTTCCCGCTGATCGTGCCGGAAGCGCTGCTGATCGAACCGACCGAGACCGAGGACAAAGCCACGCTCGACCGTTTCATCGAAGCGATGCGGGCGATCTCGGCGGAAGCGCGGCAGAATCCCGAATTGCTCACGTCTGCGCCGCACACGATGCCCGTTGCCCGGCTGGATGAAGTCCGCGCAGCTAAGCGTTTGGTGCTTTGCTGCCGCGTGATCCCGGAATGGGCCGAGCCAGAAGCCGGCGATTAGCCCCGATTTAACGCGGCTCGCCCCGCACATCACGGGGGCGAGCCAGTCACTTGGCGTGGCGATCTATTCGGGCACGGTGAACGCGGGCGCGCCCAGATCAGCGATGCAGCTTGCATCCGGGGCGGTCGTCGGGTCAGCGATGAACGCCGCCGTCATCGTCAAGGGGCAGAGGCCGGCCAGCGCGGCATCATGGCTGAAGCCGGGGAACGTGTACAGGTAGCCGTTGCTGAGCGTTTCGGCGGCCAGTGCGGCCCAGCGCGGCGGCGTGATCGGATCATACGCGCCTGCCAACAGCAGCACGGGCACATCGCTGGCGACCGGCTCATTCTCCACCGGGTCCGATGTGGCGGGCCAATCGGCGCACACCAGCCCAAAATCGCCGCTGCGCAAGAAATAACTTTGCAGTTCGGGAACCAGCGTCAAGCCCGTTTCAAATTCGGCCTGATCCGAAAACGCGAACTCTTCGTTGCAGGTCACCGCCAAGTACATGCCGCGACTCACGGCGGCTTCGGTCGCCACATACGTTTCGATCAGCGGGATCAGTGCGGCGAAATCGCCAGCGCGTGCGGCGTAGATACGCGCCGGAATTTCCGGGATGAGCTGGGTGTAGTACAACGCGAAGAACGTCCCCAGCACGAACTCATCCCCGTTGAGCGCCATCTCGGTTTGGCCGCCTGTGAAGGCGTTGTTGATTGTGATCGGCGCAGGTTCTGTGTTCAACTGCGCGACCAAATCGAAGAAGACCGACTCAAGATCGGGGTAAGCAGCGTTACAAGCCGGGTCAGCGGCGCAGTCCGCAAACAGCAAATCCAGAATCCGGTCAGTGTTGGCCGGCGTCTCGGTCGTCAGATTGGCCTGCGGCGGGTACACACCGCTGATCACCGCCGCACGCACAATTTCCGGAAAATCGCGGACGACCGTCAGCGCCAACCGCGCCCCGTAGGAGATGCCGTAGAGCGTGACCGTATCATAGCCGAGCGCACGGCGGATGTCGTTGACATCGGCGGCGTTTTCCGCGCTGGTATATGCCGCCAGCGCGATCCCCTCTGCGCTGAGACGGTCGAAGCAATCCGCCGCAGCGGCAGCGTACCCGGCCCGGTCTTCCTCAACGGTGACATCACCCGCCAGCGACTCAACGACCCAGTCGGTGAATTCGGGGCAGTTCAGCGCTGGCTCGGAGTTCCCCACCCCACGCTGATCGAAGAAGACAATGTCACGACCAGCGGCGAACGTTGCCGAGAACAGTTGATGCAGCAGCCCCGCGAATTCGAGCGAGGTGCCGCCGGGACCGCCATCCAGATTGAGCAGTACATCGTCGGTTTGTGTGTCTGCATCAGCGCGGAAATGCGCAATCGCCAGCCGAATCATGGGGCTGTCTGGATTGCTGCGGTCTTCCGGGACATTGACGAAGCCGCACTCGACATTCACATTCGGCGACGGCTCAAACACGCAATCACCCGGCTCAAAGCGGGGCACCTCGTCCTGTGCGGCAGCCGGCACAGCGATGAGCAGCAACATGAGGCTGAGCAAGCCAATTTTTTGGATTCGCTTCACAGATGTATACCTCCATTAATTGGTCAAACTAGCTGAATAGCGGCGCAACTATAGCACACAGGCGGCGCAAAACCAACACAAGCCGACTCCGTGCGGGCGGCGCGTAACTTTACAAATTGTGTGACGCGAACCGTGCTAGACTTGAAACAACGGATGAAACTGATCTCGTGAATTCAGGCAGAAGGACTCCAGGGGTGACTCACCAACCGTCCCGCAAAACCCGCTCGCGGCGGCGCAAATTCAGCCGTTTCTGGCGCGCATTCTGGCAAGACACCTCCGCCCTGTGGCGCGAATTTCGACGCCCGGTGCTCACCTTTTTGATCGCGACCTTGATAGGCGGCTTCATTTATGGCGAACTGCGTGTGATCGCCGGGCAAGAGCGCATGGCTTATGCAGACCTGCCCTACGCCATGATCCAGCTCATGACACTTCAGGGCATTCCCGAAGAACAAGCCCCCGAAGAGTTGTACCTCGTCGCATTTTGGTACCTGATGCCGATGATCGGTTTGTACCTGATCGGGCGTGGAGCGGTCGATTTTGTGCGTGTGTTCTTCAACCGCAGCGAACGACGGCGCGCCTGGGAAGAGGCGCTGGCCTCGACTTATCGCCAACACATCATCGTGTTGGGGATCGGCAATGTCGGCCTGCGCGTGATCCATACCCTGGACGATATGGGGTTCGAAGTCGTCGCCATCGACAACCGCAGCCTCTCGCCAACCCGTATGCAAGATCTGCGCGGGCGGGGTGTCCCGCTGATCATCGGCGAGGGCAGTTCACAGGTCACGCTGGAAAAAGCGCAGATCGCAGAAGCCGATGCGTTGGTCGTCTGCACCTCAAACGACCTGATCAACCTAACCGTCACCATCCGCGCCCGCGACATCAACCCCCATGTGCGCATCGTCGTGCGCATGTGGGATCATCGGCTGCGTGCGCAGCTCAAAGATTACCTGGGCGTCGAAGTGCTCAGCGCCTCAGAGCTGGCCGCCCCTGCCTTCGCGGGCGCAGGCTTCGGCGTCGATATTGCCCAGACGCTGGAAGTGGGAGCCACACAATACAGTGTTTTCCGGCTGACAATCCGCGCAGGATCACTGTTCGCCGGCCAGACGATCCGCGCTTTGCAGAACGACAACGATATGGACATTGTGCTGCATGAGCGCGCCGGGCGGGTGCAGGTGCATCCAGAACATGATTTGCAAGTCTGCCCGGATGACGAACTGGTGATTTTCGCACGGCACCAGCAAATCAGAGACCTGGTGATGCAGAACCGCCACGCCATCCACCAATACCGTAACGGCGATCAGCAGCAGCGGCATGTGGTTGTGGTTGGCGTGGGCAATGTGGGGCTGCGCGTGACGCGCGCCCTGTGTGCCATTGGGCTGCCGGTGGTCGCGGTGGATCAGCGGTTGGGTGGTGAACGCCGCGATGAACTCAAGGATCTCAATGTGCGCGTCATCACGGCAGATGGCAGCCACGCCACCACGCTCGAACAAGCGGATCTTGCGAACGCGCAGGCGATCATCGTCTGCACCTCGGATGATCTGGTCAATCTGACGGTGGCGGTCCTGGCGCGCGACATCAACCCGAACCTGCGGATCGTCGTGCGCATGTGGGATGACCGCATCGCCAACCAGCTCAAGCGCCATTTGGGTGTGGCGGCGGTCTTGAGCGCGTCCGAACTGGCCGCCCCGGCGTTTGCGGGCGCGGCCTTCGGCGTGAGCATCGCGCAGACGCTGGAAATTGAGGGGACGCGCTACAGTGTTTTCCGTATGACCGTCGAACCGGGATCGCAGTTGGAAGGTGACCGCGTGGAACATTTGGAGCACATCCACCAAATGGATATTGTGCTGTGTGAACGCAACGGCATCGTTGATGTCCACCCCGACCATGACAACATTGTCCGCGCGGGCGACACGCTGATCTTGTTCGCGCAGCATGTACAGCTCACCCAATTGGTGGCCAATAACCGCCGCCGGGAGATCCTCCGCCCATGATCAACCGCCGGCGTCTACACCCGTTGTTCGCCGTGACCGGGCTGCTGCTCGTGATCGCGGCGCTGTACCTCCCCTACATCGACCGCACGATGTACTGTGACGAAGCCAACACGCTACTCCAGTACGCCGACGAACTGCCGCGTGCGCTGTTCTCCTACGCCACCCCCAACAACCACATCTTGCATTCGGTGGCCGTATGGCTGATGACGACGCTTGCGGGCGATGCGTTGGTGGTCGTCCGTTTCGCCACGTTTGCTGGTGCGCTGCTGTCGGTGGCCATGCTCTACCGCATCGGGAGTCGGCTCGCAGATCAGCGAGTGGGGATAGCAGCGGCAGTTTTCATGGCGACCACGTGGGGCTTCGCCGAATTTGCCGTCAACGCGCGCGGCTACACCCTGACGATCTTCTTCACGCTGCTGCTCACGGAGCGCGTCTTTCTGGCGCAGGCCACCCGCAGCCGCTGGCAGCGCTACAGCCTGCTGCTGATCAGTCTGGCGTTGATGCTGCTGCTCCCCTCCAACCTGATGATCATCGGAGCGGCTGGCTTGTGGATCGTCTGGCGTGCGATTTGGCGGCGCGAGCGCCGGTATGCGGCGCTGCTCCCGCCGCTGGTGGTTGGCACAGCGATAGGCCTGCTGTTTTACCTCCCCTCGTTTTTGCAGGGCTTCCTGGGGTCGCATTTTTCGGCCTTCGGCGAAACCACCCTCACCGGGCTGCTCAGCAACAGCGCCTTACTGATTTTCACAACACCGGGCATCGGGTTGGTCTTCGCCGCCGCCATCCTCACAGGCATCGCCGTGATACTGCTAGAGAATCCGCACCCCCCCGCGCGCGTGTGGATCGGGGTGATGTTCGCGGCGGTGATCATGATCGCGGCGGTGCAGTGGATCGTGTTGGGGCGGTTTTTCTACGCGCGTAATTACATCTTTCTGGTGGCACCGCTGGCCCTCCTCGCTGGGGTCGGCGCGAGTCGTGTTGCGGGGCGCTGGACGCTGCCGCTGCTGGCCACCGTGCTCATCGCGAGCGCGATCCCGCTGCGCGCATTGAACCAGCCGCACGATGTCGATCTGCTGCTCGCGCGGATTGCGGCTGAAGTCACGCCGGGCGATGCCGTCGTCGTGGCACCGTGCTTCAATGCCCCTATCCAATATCACCTGTTCAAGATGGATCAGGGAAATTTGCTGTTCGTCGAACCGGGCACAGAGCAGGTGATGGTGTTTACGCGCGGGCAGCCGCTCGATGAGGTGTTGGCGCTGTTCGGCGTCCGCGAACTTGTCGCCGACTGCCGCCGCCTCGAGCCAGTCTCGGAGGCGGTGCCGGATGTCTACCGCTGTGCGGGTGTGTGAAAGGCCGGGCGATCTGCGTTGGGCAGATCGCCCGGCAGCACATCAACATTATTTGCGTTTGCGGCTGGGGAAGCGGCTGATGATCACCGCCGATTCCGGCAGCGTCACCCGGTCACCAACGCTGAGCGCGCTCGCCGCTTTACCTGCCGGCGCACGCCCCGATCCGCAGAAGACGCCAATCGGCGTATCCACCGCCGCTGCCGACCGCTTGAGATACGCCTGCCCAAGCTGATACCCCTCGCTGTCGATGCTGCAACTGGTGACCGCGCCGATCACACGCCCGCGCGCATCGACCACCGGGTCGCCTTGATGCGGCGGACGAACGCCCTTGTTCACCAGCCGGAAGCGGGCAATTTCGCTGTCGCGTGCCCGTTCGCGCGCGGCGAACGCCACTTTGCCGACAAAGAACGGCTTCGACAGCTTGACATAACTCGCGAACCCAGCGTCTGCCGGGTTGAGGTTGTGCGGCCCGGCCAACTCGTGCCCATAGAGCGGCAGCCCCGCCTCGATCCGCAGGCTGTCCCGCGCTGCCAACCCACACGGCACCGCGCCCTGCGCCACTAGATCGCTGAAAAGCGCCGCCGCTTGATCCGGGTGCGGGAACAGCTCGTAGGCGATGCGTTCGCCCGTATAGCCGGTCCGCGACACATACAGATCATAGCCGCCCAGCGTCACCCGCGTGACCCCGGCCCAGGCCAGCCCCTCGATGCAGGCTTTGTCCGCAGCACTGCTGCCCAGCGCCAGCAGCAGTCGCGTGCTCTCCGGCCCTTGCAGCGCCAGATCGACCCGCTGATCTGCGCCGACGGTGGGATTGCGCAGATCCCGCAGCGTGAAGCGCTCGCGCCCACCGATGCGACGATGGGGGTGCGCTGCATCGATTTGCGCAGCGCCATCACGGACGGCGTTCAGCCAGGCCCAATTCTTATCATTGTTCGAGGCATTGACGACGAGGAGATAATTCTCCTCCGCCACCCGGTAGATCATCAGGTCGTCCAGCGGCACACCAGCCAAATCGAGCAGGTAGGTGTACTGCGACTCGCCGACGGCCAGCCCAGGCACCTCGTTCGTCGTCACCACATCCAGGAACGCCGCCGCGCCCGGCCCCTGCACATCGAAGACGCCCATGTGCGTGACATCAAACAGCCCGGCGCGTGTCCGCACCGACTGATGCTCCTCGCCGACCGATGTGTACCACAGCGGCATCTCGTACCCCGCGAATTCGCCCAGCTTGGCACCGTGCTGCCCATGCAAATCGTGCAGCGGCGTGCGCTTGAGGTCGATGAGCTGGGGTTCCTGCCAACTGAACACGGGCAGCGCGGCATGGGCCGGCCCAGCATAGGCGGGGCCATTGATGCCGATGCAGTACGCTTTGCGCTCCGCATAGCCAGAGTCCGCCCGGATCTGTTCCATCTGCGCCGCCAGATCCGCCGCGGCATCGATCTGCACATCGACCGGGCCGGGCAGCTTGGCATATGGATCGGTCGGGTCAAACAGCACGAAGCCATCCGAGAGCGCGCGCAGCCACGCCGATACACGCCCGCCCTGCTGATCGACGATCAGGCGGTAGCCGTGCGCCAGCCGTTCCAGCACACCGTTCGCCATCACCTGACCGTCGCCCTCCAGCACATGCGTCAGCTGCTGTTCGCCCGGCCCCAGCGCGAGCACATCGCTGGTCAGCGCCGCATCGAGGAACCGGGCGGCGTGCGCCCCTGTGATCGTCAGGGCCGCCGAGCCGCCCAAATTACCGTCGAGATAATACACATGCGGGTATTCGGACTCGCCTGCTTCCGTGTCGATGCCAGCGCGCGCCGCCAGATCGCGCACGGCCAGCTTGACACGCTCCAACGTATCGAAATCGACTTTGGCACGCGGCTCTGGATTTTTGCGCCCGGTATAGCTGAACGGCACACACGCCAGCAGCAGATCCGCAATTAGATCAGCGAGTTGATCGATCTCCGCCACGCCGAAACCACGCTGGCTGATCCAGGGCGTGCCGAACCGCAGCCCCGACGCCCGCAGCGCGCTGGCGTCGCCGGGGATGGTGTTGCGGTTGGCGACGATCCCCGCCAGATCCAGGATGCGCGCGGCCATATCCCCGCTCAGTGGTGTGCCGTCGGGGCCGATAATCGATTTGCAATCGACCAGCAGCATGTGCGTATCGGTGCCGCCATACGGGACGCGCAGTCCGCGCGCCGCCAGCTTCTCCGCGAAGCGGACGGCATTTTCGACGGTGCGCCGCTGCAGCGTCTTGAATTGTTCGGTGTGGGACAAGCGCAGCGCCACCGCCAGCGCCGTCATGGCGTTGACGTGCGGCCCCCCTTGCTCGCCGGGGAAGACGGCGCGGTCGACTTTGTTCGCCACATCCCCGCGATGCGTGATGATCACAGCGCCACGCGGGCCGGCCATCGTTTTATGGGTCGTGAAACTGACCACATCGGCAATCCCGACCGGGTTCGGGTACACGCCAGCGATGACCAGCCCCGCGACGTGGGCAATATCGGCCATGAGGTACGCCCCGACCGCGTCGGCGATCTCGCGGAACTTGTGCCAATCCGGTGCAAACGGATAGCTCGTGTACCCCGCGATGATCAGGCGCGGCTGATGCAGTTGGGCCAGCGCCAGAATCCGATCATAGTCGAGCTTTTCCGTCTGCGGATCGACCGTGTAGCCGACAGCGTTGTACCATTTGCCGCTGCGGTTGACCGGGCTGCCGTGCGTCAGGTGACCGCCTTCCAGCAAATCCAGCCCCATCATCGTATCACCGACGTTGAGCAGGCCGCTGTAGATGGCATTGTTGGCGGGCGCGCCAGACAGCGCCTGCACATTCACAAACAATTGATCCGCGCTGTAATCCGCGGTCGAGAACAATTCCGCCGCTCGCCGCCGGGCCAGCGCCTCGATGATGTCGGCGTATTCGGTGCCTTTGTAGTAACGTTTGTCCGCCAACCGCCGATACTCCGGCAGCCGCGCGTTGTAATCGAGAATTTCCGCCTGCGTCAATGTCCGCGTCGAATCCAGCGGATAGCCTTCCGCGTAAAGATTGTGGAACGACGAGGCCAGCGCCTCACGCACCGCATAAGGTACCGTACTCTCTGACGGGATCAGGATCAGGCAGCGTTCCTGACGGGCCGTTTCGTGGCGGATGAGTTCGGCCACAGCCGGGTCCCACGCCGCGATGTCGCCCCGGAAGAGAAAATCATTGTCAACCATCAGCCAACCTTATCAAGTGTTCGTCAAGCCTATATATCGAATTGTAACGCACATGTAGGAGATCGACTAGGACAGGCACTCGCCAGGGTGTATTCGGAAACTGGGGCGAATGGCTCGGCTGGCTGTTTGGCCCTAATTCCGAATGCACCCACTCGCCACGCCCATGCCAGATGATGCGACGGCACCCAGATCAAAAAGACCCCGCACACACGGGGCCTTTCACACGCCAGCATCGCTGTTGCTCGCAGCACGGCAGGCGTTAGAGGCTGTTTTCCTGTTCCTGCGGTTCGGTTTCGGCGTCGTCGGCGGCCTGGCTGGTACCGTTGCCGTTGCTCGACGCCTCTACAGGCGCGCCGCCGTCAGGTTTGCCGTTTTCAGCCGGGGCTGCCTCCGGTGCGGCCTCATCTTGCCCAGCTTGAGCCGCTGGTGCGTCTTGCGCAGGCTGCGCCGCCGCTGGTGCCTCAGCCGCTTCGCCTTCTGCGGCCATCTCCGGCGTATCCGTGCCCCAGCGCTGCGTGAAGCCCACCCGCCGCTTCTCTGGCTCCAGGTGGCTGATGCGCAGTTCCAGCCGGTCGCTTTTCTTCACGTACGAGTACGGCTCTTTCAGCGAACCATCGCCCATCTCGCTGAGATGCAGCAGCCCCTCCAGGCCATCGTCCAGCGCCACGAACGCGCCGAAATCGACCACGTTGGTCACCGTGCCTTCGACCAACTGCCCCTCGTGATAGCGTTCCTGCGCCAGCGACCAGGGATCTTGCAGCAGCCGCTTGCGGCTCAGCGCAATGCGGTTCGAGTTGCGATCCAGGCTGAGCACATACACCTCAATTTCCTGCCCCACCCGCAGCACATCACGCGGGTGATCGACGCGGTGCCAGGCCAGTTCGCTCACATGAATCAAGCCGTCAGCGCCGCCCAGGTTGACGAAGGCACCGAAATCGCGCAGGCCTGTCACCGTGCCCTTGACGACATCGCCTTCCTTCAGTTCCGCCAGCAGCCGCGCTTTCTGCTGCGCCCGCCATTCGCGCTGCGCCTCGCGCTCGCTGAAGATCAACCGGCGGCGGGCTTGGTCAACTTCGATCACCTTGACCGCCAACGTCTTGCCTATCAAATCGTCCCACGACTCGCGCCCGCCAGACGCCCCCATCGAGACCAGATGCGAGCTGGGGATGAAGCCTTCCAGCCGATTCCAGTTCACCAAAATGCCGCCGCGGTTGTGGCCCTTCACCGTCACTTCGCCCACGTCTTCCGTTTCCAGCAGTTCGCGGGCTTTCTCCCAGTCGTACTGCTGCAAGCCCATATTGATCGAAACGATCAGATTATCGTTCTGATCACGCGGATTCAACACGTAAACCGGGACTTCTGCACCCACTTCCAGACCGTCACGCACTGTCGAATCCAAGCGCTCCAGATCTTGGACGGGCACGATGCCATCGCGCTTCGCCCCCATATCAACGATGACTTCCCGGCTGTCGATCTGCAAAATGATAGCGCTACGAATTTCCCCCCGCTGCGGCGGTTTGTAAGCGAACGAAGTCTCCAACAGTTCTAGGAACTCCGCTTCATACTCCTTCGCCTTTTCCGAATCTGACCCTTGCATATCCATCTACACACACACCTTAAGAACGGTTCGTCTAGTAATCACACCACTACGCTTGCCGGGGCGGAAGCAACTGCAAGCTCGTCGTTGCTCATTGCGGCCCACACAGGCCGGTTTCCTCGCGCTGGCCACACATTATGAGCGACGATATTGCAATGTTCATTATAGCAGTGATGCATGAGAATAAAGCAAACATTCAACACTTTCTAATTCATATCGGGCTGGCCCATCGTCAGCCCGCGCAAGCCACGATCCAGTTCCCAGGGGTAGATAATGTAAGCATCGGTCGTCGCCGCGAAGAAATCAGGCTTGGCCTTGGTAAACAGCGACCGATACGGGTTGTAATGGAGCACACAGGTGAACGGCGTCGCCGCGGCGCTCAGCAACCGCTCACGGACGGCGGTGCTGGTGCGGCCACTGCCCCACACATCATCCACGATCAACGTCTTGCGGTTGACGACCAGCGACGCATCGGGGAACTGTAAGAAGGACGGCCAAGCCATCAACCCCGTCGCCGAATCTGTGGCCGGGAAATCGACGGCCGCCGTCAGCAAATGTTCAATCTCCAGCGCTTCGGCCAACATCCCGCCGGGAATCACACCACCGCGCGTGATCATTACCATCGCGCTGAATGGCCCAATGGCACGCAGCTGCGGCAGCAGTATATCGATCAATTTATCAACGTCTTCCCACGTCAAGATTTCTTGACGCATGCGTCCCTGGGGACTATCCGACATCACTCCATCCCCCGATTTTTAAGAAAGATTAAGAAGGAACACCAGTATAGCACGGACAAGCGCCCACTGTCGCCACCAGATCATCGGATTAGGTGGCGCTGCCCGCCGCACTCAACGTCTGCTGGCGGGGTGTGTGTTCCGCGTGTGATGGATGTGCACACTTTGCGCGAGTGCGCAAATGGCAAAAACCCGACCAAACACACACCACAAGCAAATCTTTATCAGGTTCACAAACCGGCGCATAACGCTCAAGTGTGCAACATGGCGCACCGCTGCATGTCGGGGGTCACGCGAATTACCAACCTGTGCCAA
>JAADYY010000711.1 GCA_010092805.1 Chloroflexota bacterium
AAGGCGATTGCTAACTCTCAACATTAAGCTAGTGCGCGTTGTAAGGTATGTTACAGCAATCAATTTGCTAGAAGGTGCTGATGATGATGCTGGTTCAAGATGTGACTCGAATCTCACTTGACTCATTCCGTGAACGGTCTGAAGGTAAGAAGGTCGTTCTCCTCTATCCCTGGACGAATTACAGGAATCTATTTCTTACACATTTCCTATCAAGCGCAAAGGAAGGCCTCCTCTACTACCGCATACTGGGTGAGCATACTACACTTACCGACTGGCTCAAAGGGTTGCTAGACGAATTCAGCGCGGTGCTGGAAAACATTGGTACCAACCTGCGCGCTGCGTTGGAAGACCCGACCCCGGCAGGACTCGGTGAAGCCCTGGCGGCAGATTTGGGCGGGTACAGCGACAACAAGATCATCCTTTTCATCGACGAGCTTGATCGCGTGCCGATGGATGATGATTTTAATGAGTTTGTCACCGCGCTGGTTGCGGCGCTGCCCGCACACGTGCAAATCGCGTTCAGCAGCCGTCTGCTCACACACCAACCCTGGTATGACATGGTAGCAAGCGGCAATGCCATTGTCCTGGGCACGGAGTACCGTCGCAACGATGTGATGTTCACCGTCGAGACGACGCCAAAGCCGCAGCTTGAGGTGTATTCGCTTGGCAGAGGATACGCTTTAGTCAACGGTCAGCTAATTACCAATTGGGACGGTGCGCTGCCCCGGAATTTGTTCTTCTACTTCATGGATCATCCGCTGGTCACGCGCGATGAAATCTTCAAGACCTTCTGGCCGGATCTGTCGGTGAAGGAAGCCACAAATGTTTTCCACGTGACCAAACGCAAGATCACCGAGCGGATCAGCATGAAGGTTGGCGACTCGGGCAGTTATGAGCTGACACAATACAATTCTGGCTTCTACCTGCCCAGCGACAAAGTGGTCCGCCATTATGATGTCGGCGATTTTCAGGATGCGGTGGAGCGGGCGATGGTGGCCACTGTGGAGCGCGAAGAGATCTCGCTGCTCACCCGTGCCATCGACATCTACCGGGCGTCGTTCCTGCAAACCATCGACATGGACTGGATCGTCGAGCGGCGCAAATTCCTGCGTCAGTTGTACGCACAAGCGCTGATAGGCATGGGGCGCATCTGGAAGCGGCGCGAAGATGATCAGCGGGCGCTGGGGTACTTCACACGCGCGCTCAAAGAGACGGCAGAGCGTGAAGACATCCACCGCGAAGTGATGACCATCTACCTGCGGTTGGGCATGACCGATGATGCGCGCCGTCAATACACGCGCCTGGAAGAAGTGCTGGACGAAACACTGCAAATTGGCCCGTCGCGCGAAAGCCGCGAATTGTTTGCTCTCATCGAAGCGCAGAGCTAACACGAAGCTGGGTAGGCGCAGCCCAGAGTGTCGGCGCTGAGCCGAATACTGCGCTGGGGCGCGAGCCACAACCGGGGCATCACCGCAGTATGTGGCTTAGTGTTCAGTGGGAGTCCACTGCATAGCGCGTACAAAGACAGCGAGCCGCACCACCTGTGTGGCTCGCTGTGCTTGATACAGGGTGTTCGTCATTCAGGTGGAAGCCGGCGCGAGGTTCGCCACCTGCCCCGCTTGTAGATAACCGTTATCGACGTACCACATAACGGTATCGTGCAGCGTTTCGGCGAACGGGCGCTTTGTCATGCCGAGTTCGCGTTGGGCTTTGCTGATGTCGTAGAGCCGCCGCTCGCGGATCGTTTGCAGCGCGTTCGCCGTTACGAGCGGGTCGCGCCTGGTGAGGCGGGCCAGCAGTTCCTCGAAGCGGGCATAGTTGATCATGAATGGGTACGGCATCAGACGCGGTGTGGCGCGGCCACTCCAGGCGGCCAACTGCGCGACAACGTCTGGGAGCGCAACCGCCTCGCCGGAGACGATATAGCGCTCGCCGCTGCGCCCACGCTCCACCGCGTTGATCATCGTTTGCCCCACATCGCGCGCATCCACAAACGTCAGATAGCTTTGCACTAAAGCGGGCAGCTTGCCGTTCAGAAAGTCAAGGATGATCTGGCCCACCGCCGTCGGCCCAGCATCGCGCGGCCCCATGATCGCGGAGGGCAGGATCTGCACGACGGGCAGAGTATGCGTCTTCAGCCAGGTGAGGAGCGCTTCTTCGGCCTTGACCTTGCTCTTAAAGTAGCGGTTCGTCTCTGCCAGTTCGTCCGGCGGGATGGTCTCGTCCGCCGGAGCGCCGTTCGGGCCACGCCCCAACACACCGGCGGTGCTCACGTACACCGCGCGCTGGACACCTTGCTGCTCCGCTGCGGTGAGCACCTCGATGGTGCCGCGCACGTTGATCGCTTCAAGCTGCGCCCAATGATCGCCGAGGCCGAAATACTCGCGGAAGTACGCGGCGGTGTGAAAGATCACATCACAGCCCGCCAGCGTGGGCGCGAACCCCGCGACATCGGTCATGTCCCCGACGACGATCTCGGCGGAGGTGCTGCCGAGCAGCCGCGCCGCTTTCTCCTCAGAGCGCGCCAATGCCTTGACGCTGTGCCCCTGCGCCGTGAGCAGATGCACGAGATTGCTGCCAACCAACCCGGTGCTCCCGGTGACAAATGCCTTCATCGAAGCGTTCTCCTGCTGTATCTTGATAGGTGTACCAACTCAGTCTGCAAAAGTTGATAACTTACTCAACTTATGTGCAATTATATGATCACATCGCTCAATATATGAC
>JAADYY010000177.1 GCA_010092805.1 Chloroflexota bacterium
CCGTTCTTCAGCGGCTACGGCGTTGAGACGGGGATGCTGATCGATATTCTCGAGCGTTTCGGCCTCAACGCCATCGCGCAGGCGGATTTGGAGAAGCGCGTGCATCACAACCAACCGCTGGCTGGCCTGAGCAAGATGTCGTTTGCGATTTTGCAGGTGTTCATCGCCCGCTTGGAAAGCCGCTACGGGGTGCGTCTGCTGGATCGGGCGAACCGCAGTATGAAAACGGTTGCCCATCAGCCGGATCGGTTTGCGCTCGATGTGGAAGAGATTGGCGATGTGGAGCGCCCACCAATGGTCACCGTCCCGGCCTATGTGGAGCAGCGGGCGCAGCGGGCGCGCGCGCTGGAACTCGACACGGATCACAATTAAGATCGATCAGCGCTGGCTTTTGGGGCGCTCCGCTGCGCCCCAACGCCACTGGCGCGATCCGTCTTCGTGGCGTGAATGTGAATCTGCTCTGAATTTTGCTTGAATTTCGCTCCAACTGCTCCGCAATTAAACAAAGCCCGGTGGTCGAAAAGGGCAGACTTGCGGCATAATAGAGTCACCTTGAGCATCATCTCTTGATAAAATGATCACCATTCATCCCGCTGGCCGCATGCACAACGCAGGGCGCTTATGTCTGCCATTGAAAATCTTCGTAACTGCATTGATCTTGTCAACATTCCCTTTACAGATCGTGGGTCCAGGTTGCTCTTGTTCCGCAGAGACCAGACCTTATACATCCGGTTGGCCGAACGTTGGGCCAAGCAGGAACAAAGTGTCGGCCATTATCGCCTGCGCCCGCCGATCATTGACTCGATCACGTTCCGTGATGAGCACGGCGCGCCGTTGACGCTGGATGTGGAGACCTATCCGCATCAGGTGCAGGTCAAAACCAAAGTTGGGTGCTTCGATTGGACTTTCCTGGATGCCGAGACGCTGTTGGCGCGGCTGCCGGCGGGGCGTTACGAACTCATTTTCGATACCCAGGCAGACCGCGGTGAGACCGACCGGCGCGGCAGCACTTTGCACGGCGTGCGCAATGTCGCGTACACCACCAGCGCCCGCGTCCTCGAAAACGAGATCACGCGCCAAAACGATCAGCGCTTTGTCGTGCGGATGCTCATCGAAGCGACGGCGGGCAGCGCTTTGCTCGTCAACGTGACGCCGCGCCTGGCATACAACCGCTCGATCCCGGTGGTTGAGGATGCCTTCGACGAAGCGAAGAATCGTTGGCGGGATTGGTTCCGCGCCGCCCCCCCGGTGCTGGATAAGTATCGCAAGCAGTACAACTATGCGTGGTGGATCATGCGCGCCGGGCTGATGAATACCCGCTACTTCTTCACCCGCGAGGCGCTGGTGCCCTCCAAAATTCACTATGTGGGGGTTTGGCACTGGGATCAGTTTTTTCATGCGCTGGCGTATCGCCACCTGGATACCAAACTGGCTGAGGATCAGCTCCGTATCCTGCTGGATCATCAGCAGCCCAACGGCATGATCCCCGATGCCATCCACGATGAGGGCCTGATCACACATCTGACGCTGCCTGTGGAAGCGGATGTCACCAAGCCGCCGCTAATGGCGTGGACGGTGCTCAAGCTGTTCGAGAAGTCGCACCGGGTAGATTTCTTGCAGGAAGTGTACGAGCCGCTGACGCGCTGGCACAACTGGTGGATGCGCGATAACTGCGATGAGCATGGCCTGTCGGTGTATCGACACCCGTTTTCATCTGGCCTGGATGACAGCCCATTGTGGGATTACGGGATGCCCGTCGCCGCGCCAGATCTAAATACCTATTTATGTGTGCAGCTTGAGAGCTTGGCGCGCATCGCCGATCATATCGGCGAAACCGAGGCTGCGGCCCAACATCGTGCCGAAGCACAAATCCTCTTCGAGCGCATGATCAAAGTGATGTGGGATGAGGAGCGCGGCGTGTTCAATGCGCTTAATGGCAAAGGGCCAATTCCGGTGCTGACGCCGTTCCATTTGATGCCGTTGTGGTTGTGCGATCTGTCATCCGGGATGCGCCAGCGGCTGCTGCAACACCTCACCGACCCAGAGACCTTCTGGCCGCAGTGGCCGCTGCCGACGGTTGCCATCAACGATCCAAAGTTCGACCCCTGGCAGATGTGGCGCGGCCCCACCTGGGTCAACATCAACTATCTGTTCATCGAGGCGTTGACCCGCAACGGCGATCATGCGCTGGCGCGCGAACTGCGCCTCAAGACGCTGGATTTGGTGATGCAGCAGCAGGATATTTTCGAATATTACAACCCTCTCACGGGCGAGCGCCCGCCTAAAGCTGCGCCGATCTTCGGCTGGACTTCGGCGGTGTTCATCGATCTGGCGATTCAAGAGACCGAACAAACGGTGATGGTCGCCAAGTAACCCCCGATAGCGCAGCATCAACACGCCCAGACACATCGATAATGATCCGATCAAGGCCGACTCAATCCGCGAGTCGGCCCGCCGTGTGTTGGGTCGGCGTTTGGTTGCTAAGCGGATCTGCTTGCTTAAATGATCGATAAGGAATTGTTTAGAACTGGCCGATTCGTGCGAATTTTGAGGCACAATCGGAGTACGGTGAGTTATCACGGAGTCAAGCGTTGAGTAACGATAATAACTACGATGTAATCATCGTTGGCGGGCGTCCGGCAGGGGCGACTCTGGCGGCTCGGCTCGGTCAGCGTGGGTGGCGTGTGCTGCTGCTAGAGCGGAATACGCTGCCCAGCTTGCCCGGCGCTTCGTGCCCCATCATCTACGCCTCGACGATGAGTCTGCTCGACGAGATCGGCGCGGATGAGCGCGATTATGCAGCCAATACGCCGCAGCTGCGGCGCATGGTCAACGACAGTGAAGGGATCAAAGGTGAAGTTTGGATTCCCAGCGCTGGCGGGCGCGATTACGGTTATGCCATCGACCGGGCGCGCTTCGACAAAGCGTTGTGGGATAACGCGCTGCGCTTCCCAACGGTGACCGGGCGCGACGGCTATTCCGTTGTCGATTTGCTGTGGGACGCCGACCGTGTGATTGGCGTTGTGGGCAAAGCGGCGGGCGGTAAGGCGGAAACCATCACCGCAGATCTGGTGGTCGGCGCGGATGGCCGCTTCAGCACGGTAGCGCGCAAAGCCAAAGCGGCAGAGCGCGACGAACACGACGAACACCCCACCTCGCTGCTGTACGCCTATTGGCGCGGGGTCACGCCCTACGATGATAAAGGCGCAGCGGCGGTCGCGGGCGGTGTGCCGGGGCAGGGCTACGGTTATCTGGTGATGGACAGCGCGGACGAGACCACGCTGATCGCGGTGGAGGGGCAGGCCCAACTGCTGGAACCGCCGCCCGGCCAGGCCGAAGCCTTCTATCTGGGTTTAGTGAATGCCTACCCGCCGATCCGCGCGCGGATTCACGACGCCGAGCGCGTCACAACCGTGCGTGGGATGCGCAAGATCGGCAACCTGTATCGTCAGCCGGGCGGCGCGGGCTGGGCGCTGGTCGGTGACGCCTATCATCAGAAAGATCCACTGGATGGTCAGGGGATCTTCGATGCGGTGTTCACGGCGAAAGTACTCGCTGAGGCCATCGATGCCTGGAAGTGCGGCGAGGCCACTTGGGATGATGCGCTGGCGTGGTATGATAGGGTCGCGCGGGCGGAAACGCATCCCGTGTACATGTCGACGCTGCGACGGGTGCAGGACAATTTTTACAGGAGCGCCCCGCCCTGGTTCAACAAACTGGCCGTCAGGACTTGGGGCCGCTGGCTGATGGAAGATCGACTGGTGCAAGAACAACTCGGCCAGATCCTGACCCGGCAGCTCAAGCCGAACGAGGCCCTGTCAACGCCAATTATGCTTGGCGCGATGCTGCGCGGCCCACTGCGCGACTTGAGCGACTTTCTGGACAAAGAAGCAAAACGCTATGAGCGAATCTAGCCACACGCATCACGGGCAGCCGGTCCTGGCGACCGGTGCCCCGCTCCAAAGCGCCACCGCCGCCATGATTCTCATTCATGGGCGCGGGGCCACCGCTGAAAGCATCCTTAGTTTGGCCGCTGAACTGTCGCAGCCGGGGTTCGCGTGTCTGGCACCGCAGGCGGCGGCCAACACCTGGTATCCGTACAGCTTTCTGCAACCGTTGGAAGCCAACGAACCGCATCTCTCCTCGGCGCTGGCCGTGATCGCGGCGCTGGTGGAACACGTCAACGCCGCTGGGGTGCCAACGGACAAAATCGTGATCCTCGGCTTCTCGCAGGGGGCGTGTTTGGCGCTGGAATTTGCGGCACGCAACGCGCAACGCTTCGGCGGCGTGATCGCTTTCAGCGGGGGGCTGATCGGGCCGGACGGCATTTCGCGCGATTACGCTGGCTCACTGGCGGGGACGCCCGTTTTTATCGGGTGCAGCGATGTTGATTTCCATATCCCGGTGCAGCGGGTGCAGCACTCAACAGCGATCCTTCAGCAGTTGGGTGGCGAGGTCACCGAGCGAATCTACCCCGGTATGGGGCACACCGTCAACGAAGATGAGATCAACTTTGCGCGCGCGCTGATCGCCCCGCTGGGTGCTGCGGAGTGACTGCGGAACGCTGATGCGATTCTGATGTAAGGAACATGCAATATCTTCAGTCTGATCGTTTAGCCTAAAACAACGATTAGGCAACGGTTCGATGCGGTCAGCGAATGCAAACAGGAGAACCCAATGACCATTCTTGGTCTGCACCACATCACGCTGGTGAGCGCCAACGCCCAGCGTACGGTTGATTTCTACACGCAGATTCTCGGCTTGCGGCTGGTCAAGCAGACGGTGAACTTCGACGATCCGGGCAGCTATCACCTGTATTTCGGCAACCAGACTGGGGAACCCGGTTCGGCGATCACCTATTTTGAGTGGCCGCGTGCCCCGAAGGGCAAACCCGGCATCGGCGGCACGCATCACTACGCGCTGACGGTCGCCGATTATGACGGCCTGTTGAAGTGGAAACGCCGCCTGATCGACCACAACATTGCCGTCACCGGGCCGCTGGATCGGCAGTATTTCAAATCGCTGTATTTCAAAGATCCCGACGGCGTGATCATTGAGATCGCGACGGCGGGGCCGGGGTTCACGGTCGATGAAGACTCCGCGACGCTGGGCAGCCAGCGCGTCGATCCGCCCGCCGAGATGGTCATTCAAAACCGGGATGTTGAGCGCATCCAGGCGGAGATGTGGCCGGAGCCGGTGTCTGAGATCACGCCGGAGATGGCGCTGGAGCGGGGGATGCACCATATCTCGGCGATCAGTTCGAACATCGCGCGGACGCACGAATTCTACAGCGATCTGTTAGG
>JAADYY010000178.1 GCA_010092805.1 Chloroflexota bacterium
GGCTACCACTCAATGGAGCTGTGCTATCTTTCGGCGGTGTACATTAACCTGCTGATCACCAAAGAACCGATGGACTTCTACTTCAAGCCGATGCCGAACGGCTTCAAAGACAATATCCTGCACGTCTCGCCGGATATTCTGCCGCCCGGCTCGATTCGCATTGAAGCAGTCGAGATTGATGGTCAGCCGCACACCGATTTCGACGCCGAAAAGCTGACGGTGAAGCTGCCGCAGACCAACGAGCGGGTGAAAGTCAAAGTCCGCATCAGTCCGGCTCAGGCGTAAGGGTTTCGTATCTTATGGAAGTTCAGATTAGAACGGTCGACGACATCACAGTCGTGGAACCCAGCGGCGAGATCGACAGCAACAGCGCGCCGGAACTGCAAGAGCAGATGACACCGCTGTTGCAGCCGGGCGCTAAGCTGTTGATGGACATGAGCCGGGTCGAGTTCATGTCGAGCGCCGGGTTACGGATAATGCTGCTGATTTACCGGCAAATGGCGGATACGGGCAAAATCGTGTTGGTCGGCTTGACCCCCGGCATCCAAGATTCGATGAGCGCGACCGGCTTTCTCAAATTCTTTACACTCGCAGACACCCTCGATGAGGGCGTGAAAGTGCTGAACGGTTAACGATGGATCGCATCGATATTTACCCGACTCATACCTATGAGGGCTATAAGCTGCGTCCAGGGCAGGTGTTCCCGTTCGGTGCAACCATTGTGCCGGGCGGGGTCAACTTTTCCGTGTTTTCGAGTCATGGCACGGCCTGCACGCTTGTCCTGTTCAAGAAGGGCGAGCCGCAGCCTATGGTCGAGATCCCGTTTTTCGACGAGTTTCGCATTGGCAACGTCTATGCGATGACGGTTTTCGATCTCGATTACGAAAACATTGAATACGGCTTTCGTGTCGAAGGTCCATACGATCCGCAGGCAGGGCACCGTTTCGATCCATCTAAGATTTTGATGGATCCGTATGCCAAGCTGATCGGTGGCCGCGATGGGTGGGGGACACCGCCGGACTGGAACAATGTCTATCCGCACCGCGCCCGCCCGCTGCTCAGCGATTTCGACTGGGAGAACGATAAGCCGCTCGAGATCCCGCCGGAAGACCTGATCATCTATGAGATGCACGTGCGCAGCTTCACCCGCGATGAATCCGCCGGGGTGCGCCCGTCGGTGGCGGGGACATTCGCCGGCATCATCGAGAAAATTCCGTATCTGAAGGCGCTCGGCGTCAACGCGGTCGAGTTCCTGCCCGTCTACGAATTCGACGAGTTCGAGAACAGCCGCATCAATGAAGAGACGGGCGAGCTGCTGGTGCAGTATTGGGGCTACAGCACCGTTGGGTTCTTCTCGCCGAAGGCCGGTTACGCCGCGACCGGCAAGGACGGGATGCAGGCCGACGAGTTCAAGAATCTCGTCAAGGAACTGCACGCCAACGGCATCGAGGTGATCCTTGATGTGGTGTTCAACCACACCGCCGAGGGTAACGAGAACGGCCCGTATATCTCGTTCCGGGGCCTCGATAACCGCACCTACTACATGCTGACGCCGGAAGGCTACTACTTCAACTTCAGCGGGACGGGCAATACGCTCAACTGCAACAACCCGATTGTGCGCGGGATGGTGCTGGATGCACTGCGTTACTGGGCGGCGGAGTACCACATTGACGGCTTCCGCTTCGATCTCGCCGCGATTCTGGGTCGTGATCAAAATGGTGCGCCGCTGCCGAATCCGCCGTTGCTGGAGCAGCTCGCCTTCGATCCGATTCTAGCCAAGTGCAAGCTGATCGCTGAGGCGTGGGACGCTGGCGGGCTGTATCAGGTGGGGTCGTTCCCGTCGTATGGGCGTTGGGGTGAATGGAACGGTAAGTACCGTGACGCGGTGCGCCAGTTCGTCAAGGGCGATCCCGGTTTGCTCGACGAGATGGCACAGCGCTTGCAAGGCTCGCCGGATCTCTACTGGTCGCGTGGGCCGATGGCGTCGATCAACTTCATCACGGCGCATGACGGCTTCACGCTCAACGATCTAGTGTCATATAACGACAAGCACAACTGGGCCAATGGCGAGGGCAACAACGACGGGGCCAACGACAACAACAGCTGGAACTGTGGCTGGGAAGGCCCCACTGACGACCCCTGGATCAATGACCTGCGGCGGCGGCAGATGAAGAACTTCACAACGCTGCTGATGGTCAGCCAGGGCATTCCGATGTTCCTGATGGGTGACGAGGTTGCGCGCACGCAGGACGGCAACAATAATACCTACTGTCACGATAACAAGCTCAACTGGTTCGACTGGACGCAGACCGAAACCAACGCGGATATGCTGCGCTTCTTCCAGAATATCATCGCCTTCCGTCATGCACACCCGGTGCTGCGCGGCAATACTTTCATGCAGCACCGTGATTACGTCGGCAGCGGCTACCCAGACATGAGCTGGCATGGCACCGAACCCTGGGATCCTGATTGGACAGGGCAGGCGCTGGCGTTCATGCTCTGTGGCAAGCACGCGAAGGGTGGCGCTGTGCAGGATGATTACATCTATGTCGCCATCAACGTCTACTGGGATGCGTTGTGGTTCCACCCACCGCAGCCCCCGCAAGGGATGAATTGGTACGTCGCTGTGAATACCGCGATGCCTTCCCCACAAGACATTGCTGAACCTGGCACCGAACCGATCTTGAGTGATCAGAGTGCTGTCTTACTTGGTGATCGCTCAATCATGATTTTGGTCGGGCGCTAAATCTATCGATAAGGAGAACAACACATGGCTTTTGATGCAACGCTTGAGATGGTCAACGGGATCGCTAAGATCACCCTGACGGGTGAACTGGATGCGAGTGTCGCCAACACGTTCCGCGAGAAGATTGAAGAGGCGTCGAATCAGCAGGCCAAGCGTCTGGTGCTGCTGATGGACGGTTTGGAATACATGGCGAGTGCCGGGCTGCGCGCGCTGGTGTTCGCCAAGCAGAAGATGGGGTCCGGCATCGACATCTTTATCGTTGGGGCACAGCCAGAGGTGGTTGAGCCGATTCAGCAGACGGGCTTCCACTACAGCGTGATCATGCTGGACACCTACGACGCAGCGCAAATCGAAAACCTCTAGGGTGTCTACCCAGGTGGCGCGGGTGACTGCTTCGGCGAGTCACCCGTGTATTTCTGTCGCCAGAGGGTGTATTCGGAAATGGGGGCGAATGGATCGGCTGGCTGTTTGGCCCTCATCCCCCGGCCCCTGCTCCCTCAGGGAGCAGGGGAGCGCAACACGGGCTGAAGTCCCGCTCCCAGGGCCGCGGCCCGGTCGCCGGTGGCTTCTAGAGCGGGATTGAGGGTGAGGGCCGCGTGCCTTGCTTGCCCCAGAATCCGAATGCACCCGTCGCCAGATGCGCCCTGGTGTTTCCCGTTTATTTACGTTATATTCCTCAGTCAGGGATCGTATGTCTGAGCAAAGAATAAATCCTCTCATTCTGCCCGGAACTATGGATAAAATGGGTGAGTCGCTAAGTGCGATTCGCGGTTATGTTTCTGACGTGTGTGGGCAGGCAGGGTTAGACAGGCAGGCCACGAGCCGGCTGAAGCTGGCCGTCGATGAAATTGCCACCAACATCATCACCTACAGCTATGGTGAAAATGGGATTGTTGACGGGACGATTGAGGTCACGGCGGTGATTGATGAGAGCAAACTCACGTTGTCGCTGCTGGACACCGGCCCCGCATATGATGTGACCAAACGCGACATGCCCGATAACCTGGATGCCCCACTGGATCAGCGTGAGATGGGTGGGTTGGGGGTTTTCCTCGCCATTCGGAATGTCGATGAATTCAGTTATCAGCGTGTGGGCGAGAACAACTGCAACAACTTCGTGATTTACCGCCCCACTGCGCAGGAAGATTAAGGACTCGTCTGTAATGGAGAATCACGCCAAGAGGCTGCTGCTGGTTGA
>JAADYY010000712.1 GCA_010092805.1 Chloroflexota bacterium
CAGCGTCAGCGGTCGCCGGTGGCTTTGGGAGCAGGGGCAGGGGGATGCGGGCCAAAACACAATCAAATCGATTGACCAACAGCATCGTATAATCGATCACAACGTTATGTGTGCGAAGGGACACAACTTGATGACGGCACGAGTTCGTGGGCTGGCACTGATCATCGTCGGTGCGCTGCTGATCGTTGGGCTGCCGATCACGGCGCTGGCACAGGACGAGACCATCGTTTACGAAGACCCGGCGGGCCGCTTCACCACGCAGATGCTCGCCGCCTGGGCGGACGAAAGCACCGAAGCGTACGGCGTCTTCCGGCAAGATGAGGTGACGCTGTACATCGCCGCCGTCGAAAGCCCAGCCGTTGAGCCGGGGATCGACGCGGCGGTCGCGCTGATCTTCCCGGAGTTCGGTGGTGTGAACGTGCAGACGACGCAGACCGCCGCGCCCAACGGCATCTGGACGCAGCGGGTGTACATTCACCTGAACGACGGCAGCTTCACCGTCGCGCTGGCGCAGGCGGTCGGCGATTTGACCTACGCGGTGATCGTGCGGGGGCCGAGCGATGAGTCGCTGCAATTGGCGAACCCGGCGATCACAACGGCGCTGCTTGGCTTCACGTTTGCCGAGGCCATCGACCTGACGGGTGTCGAACCGCCGCCCTTCGACGACGCCATGATCGCCGCATGGGAGGCATTCATCACCGACGCACTGGCCGCCTATGAGGTGCCGGGCGCGGCGGTCGCGCTGGTGCAAAATGGCGAGGTCGTGTACACCAACGGCTTCGGGGCGCGCACGCTGGGCGCTGACGCTGAACCCGTCACCAGCGACACCCTGTTCATGATCGGGTCGATCACCAAGTCGATGACGACGTTGTTGATGGGGACACAGGTCGATGACGGGCTGTACGATTGGGAGACGCCGGTCACCGATGTCTATCGGGACTTCACGCTGATCGACCGGGGGCTGCAAGGGCAGATGCGGATGCGCGATCTGGTCAACCATGCCAGCGGGCTGCCGCGCTACGATGTCCCGCTGTTTCTCGAGTCGTTCACGCCCGAAGACCTCTTCGCTGAGCTGGTGCGGATTCCTGTCACGGGCGAGTATCGTGAGCAGTTCGGCTACAACAACTTCCTGGTGGCCGCGGGCGGTTACATCGCGGCGCTGGCGGCGGGCGCAACCTACGGCGAAGACATCGATGCTGTTTACCGGGCGCTGATGCAAACTGAACTCTTCGATCCCATTGGGATGCCGCACACAACCCTCGATTTCCGGTCGGCGTTCCTGTCCGGCGATCTCGCCGGGCCGCACACGCTGAGCGCCTTGCGGCAGCATCTCATCCCGGTGGGCAGCGATCTGGAACAGTTCCTCACTGGGGTGCGCCCGGCGGGCGGCGCGTTCTCGACCGCTGAGGACATGGCCCGCTACCTGATCACACAGCTCAACCGAGGCGTCACGCCGGACGGCGAACGGATCATCTCCGAGCGTAACCTGCGCGAGACGTGGACGCCGCAAATTCAGATCTTGCCCGGCCAGGATTACGGCCTCGGCTGGGTGATCACACAGTACAACGGGCTGGCGCGCATTCAGCACGACGGCGGCACCGCCGGGTTCAGTGCGCTGATCACGTTCCTGCCAGATGCTGATCTGGGGGTGGTGGTGCTCAGCAACCGGGCGCTGGGGAGCAATTTCACAGCGGCGGTCACGGATTACGCTTTCGAGCTGGCTTACGGTCTGGCGCACACAGCGGCGGAAGATCACGCCCGCGCCGAGGCGATGCTGCGGGCGGCGTTGACGCAACTGGTGAGCGATTACATCCCGGATGTGCCCGTCGAACCCAGCGATTATGATGAGTATCTAGGTGTATATCAGCGCGGGGTGACGCTCGACTTCGATCAGAACGATGGGTTGGTGCTGTCCAGCGAGGTCAGCACGCTGACGCTCATCCCCACCAGCCCAGACTTCGGTGAGTTCGTCCCCCGTGAACTGCCGGGGGTCGTGGTGGAGTTGACGAACGAAGACGGACGCCCGGTCGCCATTGTGCGCACGCCGCTGTTTGGGCCGGAAAGCCTCCCCTTTGTCTTCTCGCAGATACAACCCGCCAGCGAGACGGAGGATATAACGGAGATGGAGAACTTCGAGCCGTAGCCGGTGGCTTCTGGAGCAGGGGCGGGGGGGATGCGGGCCAAACAGCCAGCCGCTCCATTCGCCCCATTTCCCAATACACCCGTAAAGATTGCTATGGGGAAAACGCTGGATCTTCGTGTATGATCGAAGTAATCTTAGCTGTTGCCGGGGGGATCGCGCATCTTCCCGGCACGTGGCAGCATCTGACGCTGGTCGATTTATCTTTTTGGCTAATACGCACATTGGATAAGGAGGGGTGCGCGGGTGCCACAGCAACGACGGTACCGCGCGCTGTGACGACTGATGAGCAGCGATGAACTTAGGGATATTCTGAACGAAACCCGCAGCAAAATGCAATCTGCGTTGTCGGTTTACGAACAAGACCTGCTGGGCATTCGCAGCGGGCGCGCCAGCACCTCGTTGGTGGACCGGATGATGGTGGAATACTACGGCCAGGATACCGAGATGCGGCAGTTGGCCACCATCTCAACGCCGGAGCCGATGCAAATCGTCATTCGCCCGTTTGATCGCGGCGCGGTCTCCGCGATTGAAAAAGCGATTCAGCAGTCGGATATTGGTATCAACCCGCAGGTGGACGGCGACATGATCCGCCTGAACATGCCCCCGCTGACGCGCGAACGCCGTCAGGAACTGGTCAAGTTTTTGCACAAGCGCATGGAAGAGGCGCGGGTGGCGCTGCGCAACGTGCGCCGCCACAGCAACGACGATTTGAAGGATTTTGAGAAGGAGAAAATGATCTCCGAAGACGACTCGAAGCGCGGCCAGGAAGAGGTGCAAAAGCTCACCGACCAGTTTATCGAGCAGGTCAATGAACTGGGCCAGAAAAAAGAGAAAGAAATTCTGGAAGTTTAAGCGCGTGCGCCGTGTTGATCGCGTTCGGCAACTTAGTCAGGCAATCTAAGTCAGGCAATCTAGAGGAAGTGTGTTCCTATGGCCGCTGCTGTGCGAGAAACCCCAACCCCGAACTCGGAAGCTCTTCGGCCCGATCAAATCCCGCATCACGTTGCCATCATCATGGATGGCAACGGGCGCTGGGCGAAGGCGCGTGGCCTGCCGCGCACCGAAGGCCACCGTCAAGGCACAGAAAACCTGCGCCGTATTTTGCAGGCGTCCGGCGATATTGGCATTCGCATTCTCACGCTGTATGCCTTTTCGACGGAGAACTGGGGCCGCCCACGCGCCGAAGTGCAAATGCTGATGCGCATCCTGGAGTCGGTGATCGACCGCGAACTGGCTGAACTCAATCAGAAGGGGGTGCAGCTCCGGCACATCGGCGACCTGAGCGCGATTGCGCCGCGCCTGCAGAAGAAGGTGCGCGAAGCCATCGCCCTGACGCGCGACAACGACAAGCTGATCGTCAATCTGGCGTTCAACTACGGCGGGCGCGGCGAGATCGTCCACGCCGTGCGCCAGATCATCGCGGCGGGCATCCCGGCGGAGCAGATCGATGAGCAGTTGATCAGCAGCTATCTGTACACCAGCGGCCTGCCCGACCCGGATCTGATCATCCGCACCAGCGGCGAACTGCGCGTGAGTAACTTCCTCATCTGGCAGGGGGCTTATGCGGAGTATTACCCCACCCCCACCTACTGGCCCGACTTCGATGAGGCCGAACTGCATCAGGCGCTGCTGGCGTTTGCCAACCGACGGCGGCGCTTTGGGCGCACCGACGACCAACTCGAAACCAACGAGTAACGGCTGGAAGTCACGATCAACCGGCGCGCGCGGGTTAACCTGGGCGCGCGCCCACCGGCGTGCGCGCAATCACCAGTTCAAAAGCGCCGCCCATCCCAACAAACCCAGCCACTTCGATGATGCAGCAGCCAGCGTCTGGCATTGTCGCCAACACGATTTGGGCGTCGCGGCGCGCCAATGTTGGATCGGCTGAGCGGTGGTCGTCGTTGGCGGCGATCACCGAACCTGCGGTATCAAGCAGGGTCAGTATTGGGTCGAAGCGCCCATCCGTCGCGCGCGCGCTGATCGTCAGTGCGGCGGCTGCCTCGCCGATCAATGCGTAACGGAAGATCGCGTTCGGTGCGACACTGCCGCTGACGATCAGCGCGTCGGCTGGGATCGGCACCGGGGTTAAAGCTGCGGTTGGGGTGATGCTGACCTCGATGGAGCCGCTGCCCGTGCCACTGAATGTATTCACCCGAACCATCACCGGAGCATCTGCCGAAAATTGCAGATTGTGCAGCAGCGCATCACTCGGCGCGAGATCGGCGCGGGCGGTGCCGTGATCGTCGTTGAAGGCGATCCGGCGGTTGGCTGCGTCGAGGATTTCGAGCGTCGGGTCGAGATCGCCGCTGAGGGCGCGCGCGGCGATGGTCAGCGGCGCTGAGTCAGTTGGCTGGAAGGGCAGGTCGAGCGGCGCGCCGTCGAAGGCGAGTTGCAGCGGCTGCTCCACGTCAATGATCGGCGGGGTCGGTTGCGCGGCGGTCAGCGCGATCAGGGCGAAACACAACAGGGTGATCATGGTGGGGTGACTCCAAGCGCGTCCGGTGATCGTGGGGGAATGCAAAAGGGCCGGCGTGTGCCAGCCCTTGTCGTGCCGGTGGCGCTTAGCTGCGCTGATGCACGGTCAACCGATTAGAAGCCGAAATCGCCCATATCGAACGGGGTCGATTCTGACGG
>JAADYY010000179.1 GCA_010092805.1 Chloroflexota bacterium
ATCAACAAACAAGCGAATAGTATACAATAATCGGTGCTCGTCCCCAAAGTTTTTCGTGAGGCTTGTATGAATAAGAGATGTTTTGGGATATTGTTGGCGTTGCTACTGGGGGTTACCACGCTCGCTGCGGCGCAAGATGTGGATACACTCCCTGATCTGCCGGGAAAAATTGCGTACATTGGCGACGACTCGAATGTGTATGTGCTGGATACACAAGCGGATTTGCGCACTGCCTTAACCGATGACGCCGAGCGCTCGCGGGGTCAAGTGCGCTTTTATGAATGGCCCACGTGGTCAACCGATGGGCGTTTGGCCTATTTTCTCACGGCCATCGAGCGCTTTGGCCGCCGCAGCACCGAGGTCTTTGTCTCTCTTGATGGGCAAACGGCTGGCGAGCTGGTCTACAGCGACAACGATTCGAGCATGACCTACGCTTACTGGTCACCCGCTGATTGCAGCGAAGGCAAACGCTGCCGTGATTTGGCAGTGCTGCTTGGCGGCAGTAACGAATTCGCCGTTGAGGTGATTCGCAACACAGAAGACGAATCCAGCAGCCGCATTATCGGGCTGGGGTCGCCGTTCTATTACAGTTGGAGTCCGGACGGGACGCAGATGTTGTGGCAGCGGAACAACCGCCGCGTCGATGTTTACGACGTGAACGATGACAACGTCGAAAACACGCTGGAGCAAACCCCAGGGCGCTTCTTCGCGCCGGCCTGGTCGCCCGTCGATGATCGCTTGTTGGTTGGCGTGCGCAGTGAGGCAGACGAAAACGCAACGGATTTGGTGATTCTGCCTGAGGCGGATCTGGAAGCTCCCTTCACGCTGGTGCCGGGGTTGGAAGGCCCTATTTATTTCGCATGGTCGCCGGACGGCACCCGCGTCGCGTATACCGGGCGGCGGGGGGATGCTGTTTATGTCGTCGATACACAGACGGGCGACACGGTTGGCCGCAGCATCTCCAATGGGATTCTCGCGTTTTTCTGGTCACCCGACAGCGATCATCTGGCGTATGTGACGTTGGCACCGCCGCCGGGATCATTCAGCGCCAACGCTGGCGATCAAAGCCGCATGGCTGCGCAAACCGAGGAACCGAGCGGCCTCGTCTGGAATGTGCTTGATCTGGAAGATGATGTCACACGCAATTTTGAGCCATTCCTGCCCACACAAGAGTTTCTTTACGTTTTGAGTTTCTTCGATCAATTTGGGCAGAGTCACAACGTGTGGTCGCCAGACAGCCGCTATCTGGTTTACAGCGCGTTCATCCTCGAAGAGGAACAACCCGTCGTCCAAGTCATTGATACCGATGAATCGTTCAGTGAACCGCTGACCATTGCCGACGGTGTCTACGGCGTTTGGAGTTACAATTAAGCGTCTATGCGTCGAGTGCATTGGGTACTGCTGCTGCTGGCTTGTGCGACGCTCGCGTGTGCGCGCAGCCAGCCAGAAGTGATTGTGATCACCGCGACTTTCCCACCGCCGGACAGTGCTCCGGCGGTGACGGCCTCCATAACGCCGGCTCCAGCCCAGCCTTCACCCGATTCCCCGCTTGATCAACCTCCCGCCAGCGACGCTGTGGTCGACCAACCCTTCGCACCAGCGTTAGATGTCACCGCTACGCCGCGCACCTACACCGTTCGCGAAGGTGACACGCTCTCTGGGATAGCGGCGGCGCAAGGTGTGCGCATGGATAACTTGATCCAGATTAACGATCTTGCTAATCCTGATCAGTTGTTTGTCGGGCAGGTGCTCGTCTTGCCCGCGCCGCCGAGCGCGGTTGGCAGCGACTTTCAGATTCTGCCAGATAGCCGCTTGGTGCGTGGGCCGGGCAGCGCTGCTTTCGACATTGACGCCTTCATCGAGCAACAGCCGGGGTATGTGCGCATCGCCACCGACGAAGTCAACGACGAGATCCTGACGGCGCGTGCGATCATCGCGCGGGTGGCGCTGGAATACAGCGTCGATGCTCGGCTGCTGCTGGCGCTGCTGGAGGATCGGGGTGGCTGGCTTTCCAACCCCACACCAGACGAAGCCGCGACGACCTATCCGTTAGGGGCGCAGGCGTCGCCACTGGGCTTTGATCGCGATGGCCTTTATCGTCAGTTGGCGTGGGCGGCTGATCGGCTGAATTTGGGGTATTACACCTGGAAGCGCGGTGATCTGTCGATCATCGAATTCGATGATGGTGTGCGGGCGCTGTATGCGCAGACGCTTAACGCCGCAACGGCGGGGGTACAGTACATGCTCAGCCAATTCAACGATTACGACACCTGGCAGACGCAGGTCAGCGAGGCGGGGTTGTATGCGACGTACACCCAGTATTTCGGCGATCCATTTGCCGACCCGCGCGATCCGCCGCTGCCGCCAGATTTGACTCAGCCGCCGCTGGTGCTGCCATTTGCTGAGGGCGAGACCTGGTTTTACACAGGCGGCCCACACGGCGGTTGGGGTTCCGGGAGTGCCTGGGGGGCCATCGACTTCGCGCCCCCCGACGATCTTGAGACGCTCACGACCAGCTGTTACATCTCTGATTTCTTCGTGACGGCGGTTGCGTCTGGGGTGATCGCACGGGTGGATGAGGGCACCGTGATTCTGGATCTCGACGGCGACGGCGACGAGAGTACAGGGTGGTCGGTGCTGTATCTGCATATCGCCAGTCAGGATCGGATCGCCGAAGGGACGGTGGTCGCGGTCGGTGATCGGATCGGGCGTCCGTCCTGCGAAGGCGGGTTCTCTACGGGCACACACGTCCACATTGCCCGGCGCTACAATGGCGAATGGTTGCCCGCCGACTGCACCGGCTGCCCACCGAACTACAATCCGCCGCCGTTTACGCTGGGGGGCTGGTCGGTGGTTGGCTTACGTGGACAGGAGTATCAAGGCTTCCTCACGCGCTCAGACGAGCAGCGCGTCGCCGAACAGGGCCGTGAAATCGTCGAAAATCAGGTCTCGTGGTAAGGCAGCTCGATTCGTGGATGGCTGTTTTGAAGTGTTTGAGGTGAATAGATGGCTGCACGTAATATGCTGGGTTTGGTGATCGTTGTGATCGCTGTAATGGTGGCGCTGCGCACTGTAAATGCAGCGCCACCGCAGCAGGCGACGGTAACGCCTGTACGGCTTTCGCTGCCGACCCCAGCCCCTCAGCAAGAGTTCCAGCAGTTGGGCGAACCGACCGCTACACGCACCCCGACGCCGCAGCAGCAAGCGCAGCTTGAAGCGCTCAACTTCGCCAATGTGCGCGCTCAACCCGCGCCCAATGCGTCGATTCTGGGCCAGATCGAAAGCGGTCAACGCTACACCGTGATTGGCCGCTACGTCCGCTGGCTGCAATTCCAATACCCAGATTCGCCGAATGGGCGCGGCTGGGTGTACGATGAGATTGTCAACATCATTGGCGATGAGAACACCATCGTCAACATCGATCTGGGTGCGGAAGAAGCGATCGATCCAGGGGTGCTCAACGCGACGGAGACGCAGCGCGCCGCCACACAAACGCCGGGCGGTCTGCTGACTTTGACGGCTGTCGCACTGGATTCGCCAGATGCCCAACGCGACTTGCGCGGCGATGCAGCGTCCGCGTTGACTGCGGCTGTGGCGCTGCCGACCTTTACTTATCCGCCGGGGATTGTCGGGATCGCACCGACCGCTGCCGCTGGTGGAGCGGCAGACGCATCACCCCAGCAGATCGCCGCCGCTGCACCGGTTGAAGAGACCGGTTTACCGCCTGTTCTGCCGATTATCGGCCTGGGTGGCCTGGGGATTCTCGGGTTGGCGCTCAGCTTACTGCGCCGCTGATTCGCTGGATGACGTGTGAATAAAAAAACGCCGCGATCTCTCGTAGGAGATCGCGGCGTCGATACCCAAACTCAGGTTAGCCTAGTGGCTGCAGGTGCCGCAGCCGCCAGCGCTCTCCGCGCCTTCACCGTCTTTGGTCTTGAACGAGTGACCGCAGCCGCAGGCCGAAACCGCATTCGGGTTGTCGATGCGGAAGCCGCCGCCCATCAGGCTGTCGACATAATCGATGGTCGCACCTTCTAGATACATCAGGCTGGTCGG
>JAADYY010000180.1 GCA_010092805.1 Chloroflexota bacterium
GAGGGAATTGCTGACTTACCGCTGAATAATCAAGCCAACCGATCAGGCGATACACGCGGCTGATCGGTTGGTGGGGGTGGTTTGGCAGATGCGTGTGACGAATATTTGGCTTGCTCGGTGACGGTGCGGATGCAGCGCTCAGCCGACGCGCGGGTCACCGGGCGGCACCTGGATGATCGCGCCCCAGGGCTGGTACTGGCTGCGGAAGCGCTGCCGCTCGATCTCGTTGCCCGCCGCGTCGAGGATCACGCGCCACACCTCAACATACGCGCCCTCGGCGGCCCAATCGACTTGCAGCGTCTGCCCGCTCACAAGCTGGTTGTTCACTTCGTAGCGGGTGGCGGCGGGCGGCACCACATCGCGCACCACCACATCATCCTTGATCACCTGGCGACCGTCGGACGTGCCGTAAAAACGGAACTCGACGGTGCTGGTGGCCGGGAAGACCGCTGTTTCGATGAGCAGGTGCTGATCAGTGTCGTTGATGAAGCGCATATCGAGATCTGGCGTGTAGATTGCCGCGTCCAGCCCCACACCCTCGGAGTCGCGCTCGTAGTAGCCGACGCGGTAGCCGTGCGCGTGCCGCTCGACGATGGGGAAACCAGCGTAAAACGCCGCGCGGAACGCCGTCGTGCTCACCTGGCAGACGCCGCCGCCCACGCCTTGAATCGAGCGCCCGCCGTAGATTATGGTGCTGGAAACGTAGCCTTCTTCCGGGGTGATGTCGCCGACCCATTCATTGAATGAGAACGTCTCCCCCGGCGCAACGATCAGCCCGTCGAAGCGCGCCGCCGACTGGATGATATTCTGGATGCGCGCCTGCGTTGACCCGGCATAGTTGGAGACTCCGCGCGAGATCAGCCCGGTGATACCAAGTTCGGCGGCGGTCACGTCGTTATGGAAGGGGGCGCGCGTGTAGTCGAAGACCAGCGGCACCACGCGGTTATCGACGCTGAAGATCGCCTGTTCCAGCCGGGCCAGGGTCGCGTCCACGTTGAGCGTCCGCCCATCCACCGCCGCATCGATGACGACCAACTGCCCGGTCGCCTCGTCGAAGTGGAAGCGCCCGTTGGCCGCCGGGACGATCAAGCCCTGCGCCAACGATGCGATGTAGCTGCGGAACGGCTCGACATCAAGGGTGACCTCGTAATCGCGGGTGCCGTCGGCATTGACGACCGGCGTGATCTGCAACAGCGCTTCGATCTGCTCGACGGTTGCCATCCAGGGGCCGAGCAGAGTGCCCGCGCCGTCATCGGCCATCAGCATCACCGGGCCGGAAAGCGCCGTTTGCGCACGGCTGGCGGCGGCGCGGGTATCCAGCGCGATGGGCGGCGTCTCGTTGATCGCCAGCGGGATTTCGGTGCCCGTAGCGAGCCGCAAGATCTCAAGATCGAGGCGGTTGAGCGTCGCGGTGATGTCCAGCGACCGCCCGCTGCTGCCCTGCGTCGCGCTGACGGTCGTGCCGTCGAAGCTCAGCGCAGCATCCACCGGCGCACGGTTGATCTCCGCCGCAATCGCCGCCAGCCGCGCGGCAGCCGCCCCTTGATCGTAGCGGATGAGCGGCGAGACGGCGTGCCCGTTGAGCCAGGTCAGCAGTTGATCGATGAGATCGACGGCCAGGCTGCCCGTGCGCCCGACGGTGTAGGCTTCGGCGACGGCGGCCTGTGCCTCAAACGACACGCCCAGGTCGCCCGCGCTGTACTGCCAGAAACGGTCGCTGGCCGGGTCGCGGAAGGTGAAGGTCGCTTCATCCGCGAAGGTGAAGCGGGTTTCCAGCGCGGCCAGCGCTTCATCGGGCGTCAAGCCGCTTAGGTCGATGCCATAGGCCGAGACGCCGGGGATGATCCGGTCGCTGTAGTAGATCTGGTAGGCGGCCACCCCGCCCGTCAGCAGCAGCCCCAGCAAGATCCCGCCCGTGAGGACCAGAATCGGCAGCCGGATCAGCCAGGGGTTCAGCCCGTGATCCGGGGCGTAGGGTTGCGGTTGGCGGGGCGGTTTGCTGGGCCGTTGATCGTGTGCAGAATAGGTTGTCATCGACACCACCGAAATGAGCTTACGTTGTCGAAGGGCAGCCCGCGCGTCTGTCGCTGCGTTGCGCGCGGGCCGCATGGTTGCCGCGTTATGACTTTATGGAACGTGGGTTATTCTAACACACTCGGTGTGTCTGTGGGGAAGTGTGCGGCGGCGGGTTGGCGGGTTGGGAACGCCAGTGGCGCGACCATCTCGCGCAGCAGCGCGCCGTCAAAGCGAGTCCCATCGATCATCAGGCCATCGAGCACATGCGGCAGCCGCGTGTACAGGCTGTGATCGTTGGCTGGGACGCTGATGTTGCAGACAACCACCTGTTCGCTGTCCGGCAGCGCCAGCGCCAGCACGAAGGTTTTGGTCTGATCTTGGCCCGTCAGCAGGTAATAGGCGGCGTCGTGGCCTGCCCACTCAAAGCTGATCGGCGCGCTGATGGCGACATCGCGGCCCACCTGGTTGGGGTTGCTCACCACCTGGTTCAGGACGGCCCACGCCCGGTTTTGACCGTCCGCCACACGCGACAAATCCAGCTCATTGAGCGGCGGCACAAACACATACACCAGCATCCCCACGACGGGCGTCGGCGTTTCGACCGAGACGGTATGCTCGGCCAGGATCAAGCCGTCGTTGACAGCGGCCTGCCACCCGCGCGGGATCGCCAAACTGAGGCGGACACCGTGCATCACGGTTGCCAAGCGCTCGGCGTCCGCGTCATTGAAAGCGGTATTCACTGACTCATCGCTGCTGCTATCCATCGCAGCCGGCTCCACCTCAAGCGGACTCGCGGGCAAGGCGGCGTTTGTCCGAGGTAAAGTTTGATTCAGCGTTTGATCCAGTGGAGCGACCGTCGGGATCGGCGTGGCCGGCGCTGCTTGGCAGGCCGCTAACAGCACGACGAGCACCATTAAAAAGAACCAGTTGCGCATGATCATGTCCAACGGCACTGAATGGTTTGGGCGGATGCTTAAAATGCTGTTGGTCAATCGATTTGATTGTGTTTTGGCCCGCATCCCCC
>JAADYY010000713.1 GCA_010092805.1 Chloroflexota bacterium
CAGCCCACAACGCCTCAACCTGCCTCGTCCCGTGTGCAACTGTTTCGTGGTGCATTCATCGCCGCGGTGATCTTCAATGTGATGCATCATGCTGCCAGACGCTGCCAATCCGCCGTGAAATGGCAGCGTCTGGCGTGGAGTCGTCGCGTTGGCAGCGTGCACCGCGCTACGGTGAGGGCATCAGACGGGCGCGTGATGCGCTGTGTTTAGGCGGCTTTACCCGAGATCGATGCACTCCGTAGATCGCGCTGTGATTGGCGATCAGCAAAAACCCCACCCCGCAGGGCGCGGCGTGGGGTGTCGTGATCTATTCGGTTGGGTGGGCGCGGTGATGCGCGTTAGCGGGCGTATTCGACGGCCCGCGTCTCGCGGATGACCTGCACTTTGATCTGGCCGGGGTATTGCATCGTCTCTTCGATCTTCTTGGCGATGTCCCGCGAGAGCCGCAGCGCCGCCAAATCATCAATCGAATCCGGGCGCACGATGATGCGCACCTCACGCCCGGCTTGCAGCGCGTAGCTCTGCTCGACCCCCTCAAAGCTGGTGGCGATCTCTTCGAGCGTCTTCACGCGGCGGATGTAGGATTCCAGGCTTTCACGGCGGGCACCGGGCCGCGCACCCGAGATGGCGTCTGCCGCTTCGACGATGTACGCCTCGACGCATTCCTGCTCCACCTCGTGATGGTGGCTGGCCACACAGTTGACGATCTTCGCGCCCACGCCGTAGCGCTTGATGAACTCCGCGCCCAGCAGGGCGTGCGTCCCCTCGACCTCGTGATCGATGGCCTTGCCGATGTCGTGCAGCAGCCCGCCCGACTTGGCGATGAGCACATCCGCGCCCAGTTCCGCCGCAATCATCCCGGCGATGTGCGCCGTCTCAATCGAGTGGCCGTGCATGTTCTGGCCGTAGCTGTAGCGGAACTTCAGCCGCCCAATCAGCTTGATGATCTCGGGGTGCAGGCCGGGCACCCCGGCTTGATAGGCCGCTGCCTCGCCCTCTTCGCGCACCACCTGCTCGACTTCGGCGCGCGCGTCCTCTACGAGTTTCTCGATGCGCGCCGGGTGAATGCGCCCGTCGCCCACCAGTTTCGCCATCGACCGCTTGGCGACCTCGCGGCGCACAGGGTCGAAACTGCTGATGGTGATGGCTTCCGGTGTATCGTCCACCACCACATCGACGCCCGTCGCCAGCTCAAAGGCGCGGATGTTGCGCCCGTTACGGCCAATGATGCGGCCTTTCATCTCGTCGCTGGGCAACGGCACCACACTCACGGCGATCTCGCTGACATGCTCGGAGGCCAGCCGCTGCACCGCCACCGAGATCACTTCGCGGGCGCGGTTGTCGGCCTCTTCGTTCGCTTCCGCCTCAACCTGGCGGATGATGCGCGCCATATCGTTGCGGGCCTCGTGCTCCACCATCTCCATGAGTTCGGCGCGCGCTTCGTCGGTCGTCATCGCGGCGATGCGCTGGAGTTCTTCCTGGTGCTCGGTTTGCAGCTTCTGGAGTTCCGCCTGCTGTTTATCCAAGCGGCTCTGACGCTTGTTCTGGTTCTGCTCGCGCTGTTCCAGACGTTCATAGCGCTTGTCCAAATCGTCACGCCGCCGCTGCAACCGTTCATCTTCCCGGTCGAGTTCCCGGCGGCGGCGCGTCATGCTCTCGGTGGCCTCATCAACCAACTGCTTGGCTTTGTCGTTCGCCTCGCTGACGGTTTGCTGGGCATCATTGGCGGCTTGCTCCGTGAGGCGGCGCGCCTCGTCTTCCGCCAGCACCCGCAGGTTATTGCCCTGCCGATTCTGGTAGTAGAGCAAGCCCCCAATCCCGACCCCCGCACCGGCGATGAGTCCAATTAGGGCTAAAACAATCTCCATAGTGTCTCGTGCGGCGTTCCCCGGTGCTGGGGGGAAGCCGCGTGCCTCCTTTCTCGGCTGCGCACAGTGTTGCTGGGTGACTTAGGTGTCATCCTGATCGTACTGCGGCGTCTCATCCTCAGCCGTGAAAAAAGCGGGGTCTTCGGCCTCCAGCATCTCGATGAGCTGCGCGAGCGTGGTGCGGATCACGTCGTAGCGGAAGCCGCGCCGCTGCAAATAAGCACCGATCTTGGCCTCAAACGTCCGGCGATCCGTGCCGCGCAACCGCTGTAACCGGCTTGCGGCGGCCTGGTAGGCTGCCGACTCGGCGTCGACTGCGGCCAGCGCTTCATCAATGATCGCATTGGCGATGCCTTTCTGGCGCAGTTCGTAGCGCAGTGCGTGCGGCCCCAGCGGCTTGAACATCGTGCGCTGCTCCACCCAGAAGCGGGCGAACGCCACATCATCCAGGTAACCCAACCGCTCAAGCTTCGCCAACGCCGCCTCCACTACTGGATCGGCAAATTCCTTGTCGATCAGGTAGGTGCGCACTTCATGGCGGCTGCGGGGCCGGTAGCTGAGGTAGCGCGCCGCGCGGTCGGTGGCGCGTACCACGTCGTCATCGCCGCGCAGAGTCTCGATCTCGCTGGGGGTGAGGGTTTGGCCCTTATGTAAGCGGGCCGCCGCCGCCAGCGACAGACTGAACGCGTAGGCTTCATCGAGAAACACACTCACCCGGTCTTTGTTCCGCTTTTGTACCTCTAAGGCTGTGATGACGCCTTGCTGCATCGGGGTCGATAACTCCCAATAAAATAGAAACAGCCGCGATCAACGACACGCGATCACGGCTGGCATCTTGCGCAAACCCAGGGATATGTCTCGCCGGGCCAACGGCTGTTGGGTTGGGCGAGCGGCCTGCACTGGAACGTTGCACCGAATGGTGCGGTGCGCGTTCGCCGACAGCAACGGCTGCGGGTGGGTGAGCCTACATCGACATATCGCCCGCGTGGGCGCAGATTTCCATCATGTGACGGCTGCGCAGGACACGCCAGTCATCACCGCCATGATCGCGCGCGTTTCTTAACAATACGATCAGGTTTTCTAACATCGTATTATGCACACATTGAGCGGTTTGCACAACAGGGGAATTTGACACACGGGGTAAATTCGTCTTGATCTGTGCGATGCGACCCACAACCCGCTGTGACATTTAACACTTGATCCGCGTGAGCAACTGCGGTGATCAGCCGCGATGCGCTGAATTTAACAACCCATCAACCCATCTTTGATCTTCAGCCGCCCAGGGCGCGATTGAGGTTAAACGCCGCGCTGATCAGGCCCAGGTGGGTGAACGCCTGCGGGAAGTTGCCGAGCGCTTCGCCGCTGGGGCCGGTCTGCTCGGCGTACAGCCCCACGTGATTGGCGTAGCCCAGCATCCGCTCAAAGATCAGCCGTGCCCGGTCGATCTGCCCCGCGCGGGTGAGCGCCTCCACCAGCCAGAAAGTACACATATCGAAGGTGCCTTCCTCGCCGGAAAGCCCATCCACCGAGTGGGCGAGGTTGTAGCGATAGACCATCCCGCCAGACATCAGCCCGCCGCGATCCGCCGATTGCATTGTCGCTTCGATGGTGTTGCGCATCATCGGGTCGTTGGCCCCCACGAAGAACACCAGCGGCATGATCAGGTTGGCGGCGTCCAGCGCGTCGGTGTGATAGTGCTGCACAAACGCATGGCGCGCGCGGTTGTAGCCGTGCGTCATGACCTGCTCGTAGATCTCATCGCGGATCGTTTGCCAGCGCACGCGCGGCGCGGGGAACGAGCGCTTGTCCGCCAGCCGCAGCCCACGATCCAGCGCGACCCAGCACATCAGCTTGGAGTAGACAAACGGCTGCGGATCGCTGCGCACCTCCCAAATGCCCAGATCAGTGCGTCGCCAGTTATCGGCCACCCAATCGGTGACGCGCCGGAGTTTCGTCCTCAGGTCATACGAGACGAATTGGCCGTATTTGTTCGAGAGGTAAACGGCATCCATCACCGCGCCGTAAATATCGAGCTGGAATTGGTTGTACGCGCCGTTGCCGATGCGCACCGGGCGCGATCCGCGATAGCCTGATAGGTGACTCAGCGCTTCCTCGGTGATCTTGTGCCGCCCGTCGATGCCGTAGAGGGGTTGCAGCGGCTCATCGGGGTCTTGCTCGTGCAGCCGCTCGTCGAGCCAGTCCATGAAGGCCGTCGCCTCTCCGGTGAAGCCCAGCCGGATGAGCGCGTACACCGTGAACCCGGCATCGCGCAGCCAGGTGTAGCGATAATCCCAGTTGCGTTCCCCGCCGATGCCTTCCGGCAGACTCGCGGTCGGTGCGGCGACAATCGCGCCGGTCGGCTCAAACGTCATCAGCTTGAGCGCCAGCGCCGAACGCAGCATCATCTCGCGCCAGCGCCCAGTGTAGGTGCATTGTGACAGCCACCGCCGCCAATAGCCGACGGTCGCCTCGAACAGGTGCTGCGCTTCATGCGGGCCGATCACCGGGCCACAGCCCGCGCCAGACGGCACCTCATGCAGCACGAAGACCGCCGTCTCGCCCTCATTGAGTGTGAATTCCGCGACGGCGGCGTTGCTGTTGGGGTCGGCGCTCAGCGGCACGGTCGCTGCCAGCCCCAACCGCAGATCGCTGCTGTTGAAGACCGCGCCACGCGCATCGATGGTCAGTTCGTGGGTGTGGCGCGCGTAATCGAAGGCCGGGCGGCACACCATGCGAAACCGCAGCGTCCCGCGAATCACGCTGACGGAGCGGATCAGCCGCCCGCGGTCGCCATTCTGGTTGAGGTTGGGGCCAACGGGCATGAAGTCGTTGATCTCGCCCACGCCGTCGGCGGAGAGGAAGCGCGTCACCAGCACGTTGGTATCCGGCCAGTAGAATTGTTTGCAAGTGACGGAGTCTGTCCCGTTCACCGGGGCGATTTGGAAGTGGCCGCCCTGCTGATCATCGAGGATGGCACCGAACACACTCGGCGAGTCGAAGTGCGGGTAGCAGAACCAGTCGATAGAACCATTGATGCCGACCAGCGCGACGGTACGCATGTTCCCAACGATTCCGTGATCCTCAATGGGCAGGTAAGGCATACGGGATCTCCTGATTTAACGTTGTTGGTGGGTTGATAAACACTTCAAGTGGGGTGGGGGGCGGTGATGTGAGAGGAGGCGCACAGCGACCGCCGAAACTCTTCAC
>JAADYY010000714.1 GCA_010092805.1 Chloroflexota bacterium
ATCTGATGCAGCGTCAACACCCCTTGTTCCGGTCAAAGCTGGCAAATCGTGCACACGCGACGCTAGCGTCGCGCTGCACGCATCAAGGCGCGGCGGTGAGCAACCAACGCTCGATGAGTTCGTCCAGGGGCAAAGGCTGTTCATGCGCGATCTCTGCCTGTAGCGCCTCGGCCCCAAAATGGGCTTCCAGGTGAGCGACCAACAGCGCAGCCAGGTCGTAACCGGCGGTGTCCGCGCCGATGACCTGAGTTTTGAGAAAGCGTGCAATCGTCACCGCTGGCGCGTACTGTTCCCGCAGCGCGAACAACACCCCGTACCCCGCAACTGCCGCCACCTGCACGGGCACCGTCCTCAATTGCCGGCCAAGCAGCAGCCCTTGCGCCAATGGGGTCTCCGCTTCGGCGGCGGCACCGCGCATGAAGTGAGATTGCGCCAGCGTGATCAAGCTGAGCGCCAAGCCATGCCGATCCCCGATGGCCGACTGAATCTCGATGCTCTGCTCCAAATAGGCTTGGGCGGCGGCGTAATCGCCTTGATGCGAGAGCGTGGTTCCCAAGTTGTGGTAGGCCAGCGCCACCCCCCACTGGTCTTGGAGTTTGCGGAAGATGTCGCGGGTTTCCTCATAGTAGCGGCGCGATTGGTCGTGGGTCTTGCGGGCATCCGAGATCAAGCCGAGGTTATTGAGCACACTGGCAATGCCGCGATCATCGCTGATCTGGCGATAGCGGGCCAGGCTTTCTTCGAGCAGGGGGTGGGCACCCTCTAAATCGCCGTCGCTTATGGCGACAATGCCCAGGTTGTTCAGGCAACTGGCGATGCCCCGCGCGTTATTCAATTGGCGGAACAGCGCGAGACTGGCGGCCAGGTGTGCGCGCGCTTCGGTGTACTGCCCTTGATACCAGTAGATCACGCCCGCCCCGCGCAAGGCATCGGCTTCAACGTCCGTCTGGACGAAACTGCTGGTGTGGAACGCCGCATCCTGGAAGTGCTGCAGCGCTTGGTCGAAATTACCCAGCACTTGATGGGCGTTGGCCAGCGCAATCAGCAACTGGCTGCGCACGGGCGCTTCCTCAGGGAGTGCGGACAGCAGCCGCTGGGCGCGGTTGAGGACGATGGTGTAATTATTCATACTGAGATCGCGGTCAATGGCGCGCAGTGCGAAGGGCAGCGCGCACTGTGGCTCCGCGCCATCCAGCCAATGATCTGCCAAGATGCCATCGTAAGCCTGATCGTCGGGATGAAGCTGTTCCAGCGTGGCCGCGATCTGCTGGTGCAGTTCGCGCCGCTGCACCGGGTCGATCTGCTGGACAAGATGTTCGCGCAGCTTATCGTGTGCGAAGCGCCAGATGCCGTCCGACACTTCCAAGACACTGCTGTTGACACCGATCAGCAGGAAATCATCCAGCGAGATCGTATTGCTGAGGGCGGTCAGCAGGCGCAGGTCGAGGATGCGCCCAGCGACCGCCGCGCAATCCAACACCGGGCGATACAGCGCCGGTATGCGCTCGAGACGCCGCTGCATCAACTGGTGCAATCCACCCGTGAAAACAGTCTGCGGCAAGGCCATCGTGCTGATGTCCGTCAGCTTGCCCGTCTCTTCAGCCAACGCGCGCACAATTTCGACCATGAAGAACGTGTTGCCTTCAGTTTCCTGCCACAGAAAATCGACCAGCGCTTCCCGTTTGCCGCCATCACCCAGGATAGATTGCGCCAACTGAGCGACCGAATCTTTATCCAGGCGGGCCAGCTTGAGCAGCCGCATGTTCGGCAGGTTGTTGGGCAGGGCCGGCATTTCGTCGTCGCGGTAGGTTGCCACGATGAGCACATGCGGCAGTTGATCATGCAGCGTGAGCAGTTGCTGCAACGGTGCCAGGCCCTCCCCAGCCCACTGTAAATCCTCCAGGAACAGCACGATTGGGTGGGGACTCTGCTTGAACAACGTGACCAAAGCCAGCGCGAACCGCTGCTGGTTGCTCGGAACGTTGAGATCGGCGGGGGCGGAGCTGGCATCATACCCCAGAAGCCGGTTGATGTCGGGCACAATCGCTTGCAGCACTGGGGCATCACCCTCAGCAGGATCGGTTTGCAGCAGCAAGCGCGGAACCACAGCGCGCCAAAGCTGGTAGGGCAGGCCACCATCATGCAATGCCTGCCCGTGCAGCACGAGTGCCCCACGTACCAGAGCATACGTGCGCAGCTCCGCGATTAAGCGGCTCTTGCCGACACCACTTTCACCGCCGATCAGCCAGGCGGTGGCGTCGCCGGCAAAGGTGGCTTCGAGGGCCTGCTTCAATGTCGTCAGTTCTGCCTGACGCCCCACGAACCGGGCCGTTTGCAGAAAGCTCTCGCGGATCGTGTCGGTTTCGGTATACGACACCTGTTCGGTGAGCTGCTCCAATTCGGCGATGCAGGCGTTGGCGCTCGCTGGCCGCGCTGTTGGTTGGAGCGCCAGCAATTTCGTGATGAACGGCGTGAGGTGGGCCGCTTCAGCCGGCAAGCGCCGGCGCGCAACGTAGCGCCCGGCCACCACGCGAGATAGATCGCCCAGGCCATACGGTAGACTCCCGGTCAACAGTTGATACGCGATCACCCCAACGGCGTACAGATCGGAAGGCGGCGTGACATCCCCCCCCGATAAGACTTCCGGGGCCAGGTACAGGGCGTTGCTGCTGGCGTTCGCCTGGCGCGGCGCGCCCGCAATCGCCAAGCCGAAGTCAAGCACAATGACCCGGTCATCGGCATCGATGAGAATGTTGGCGGGTTTTAAATCGCGGTGCGTGATCTCGCGCTGGTGCAGGTATTCCAAGGCGCGCAGCAGTTGCACCAGGTAAGCGATTTTCTTGGACAAGGGTGCCCGGCTCGCCGCTTGCATCAAGTCGCGGTTCCCACGCAGGTAGGGCATCACAAGGTAGGGCTGATGCTCGGCGTCAAACCCGTAATCGAGCACCGGGACGATGTGGGGGTGACGCAGTTGAGCCATAATCTCAAACTCTTGGGCGAGGTGCAACCGCACATCATGCGGACTCGGTGCATTGCCTGTTGGGTGGTTGGGATCGGTGCGGATGCGTTTAATGCCGACCAATTCGCCCGTCAGGCGGTCGCGCGCAACATAAACAGCCCCCATGCTCCCGGCACCGATTTGCGATTGCAGCACGTAGCGGTTGCCCAATACATGCGGCTCTTTCGGCGGCTTAGCTTTTGTATTCATCGATAACATTGGGCGCGAAGACCCCGGCCTTCAGACCTGGGGAGGAGCGCCTTGCTCCTTTCTGTGGTTGCAGCGTACAAGAGCTTGGACTATTGCCCATGATGTTACTTTAACATAGAGGTGTTTGCGGGACACTTCAAATCAAGTCGATCAAAGCTACAGAGGAGCGTTGGCAGCCCGACAAACTGCCCGGTATTCCCGACGGAGTAGCACAAGCGATAATCGTTAGCATGGATGTTGTCATCAGTATGAGCAGTACGAATGGCCTACTCACTAAGAGGAAGCCAGACCGCAAGCCGCCTCACCCTTCAGCTTTCGCCTGAACTGAGAAGTATTATCGATTACTGTAAATTTGATGCGATGGCGCTGCGCGCTGGCGTGGCACACGAGAATGAGACGCGGTATGCTTCAAGGGTGAATTCGGAAATGGGGCGAATGGATCGGCTGGCTGTTTGGCCCGCATCCCCCGGCCCCTGCCCCCTCAGGGAGCAGGGGAGCGCAACACGGGTTGAAAGCCGAATGCACCCTGCTTCAAGAATAAATTGCGCATGAGCACGCTGGCGCGGATAATCTATACCCTCACCCAATCCATTCTGGAAGCGCACCGGATGAACATGGCCACGACAATGGTTGAACAATCATCAGCGACCGGATTGCCGCTAAAAACTTGACGAAGGCCACCCCATCGGGCAGCAATTTGTGTTCTGAGCAGCGATACACCTGGGGGCTGACCTCTGATGCAGCGCAATCAGCCACAGATGCGTCGCTTGGTCCCGGCATCACTGGTAAGGATGTATTTGAATGTCAGTTTATATGGTAACGGGCTGCGCTGGATTTATCGCCTCTAACGTGAGCCAGCAACTGCTGCAGGCGGGCCACACGGTCGTGGGCGTAGACAATCTCAATCAAGCCTACGATGTTCGGCTGAAGCAGTGGCGTCTGCAGCAGTTGCGGCACCACAAGCAATTCGCATATCATCAAGCAGACATCAGCGATTTGGGGGCGCTGCGCCGCGTTTGGGACGCATACGCGGCGGAACTCAGCGGGGTGATCAACCTTGCTGCGCAGGCCGGCGTGCGGCGCTCTGTGGAAGATCCCTGGATATATGTCGAGACCAACGTCACCGGCACCCTGAATCTTCTTGACCTTTGCCGCCGCAGTGAGGTCAAGAAGTTCGTCTTGGCTAGCTCGTCGTCATTGTACGGCGCTGATAACCCAATGCCGTACTCGGAAGACGCCAATACGGATCACCCCATTTCACCTTATGCCGCGTCAAAGAAAGCGGCGGAGGTGCTGGCCCACACCTATGCCCGGCTCCACGATATTGATGTGACGATTTTGCGCTATTTCACGGTGTACGGCCCCGCAGGCCGGCCCGACATGAGTATTTTTCGGTTCATCCAGTGGATCAACGAGGGGCGTCCTGTAACGGTGTTCGGCGATGGGCAACAGTCGCGGGATTTCACATATGTTGATGACATCGCCCGCGGCACGATTCAGGCGTTGCGCCCGCTAGGCTTTGAGATTGTCAACCTAGGCTCTGATCAGCCTGTGGTGTTGCTGGACATCATACGCACCATCGAGCAAGAACTTGGGAAGGCGGCGAACCTTGTTTTCCAGCCACGACATCCGGCGGATGTCTTAGCCACCTGGGCCAGCATCGACAAAGCGCGTGAATTGCTGGATTGGCAGCCACAAACCGATTATGTGGAAGGGATTGCGAAAACCGTGCAGTGGCACCAGCATAATTACGCATGGGCCAAGGACATCACGACGGCTTAGCCTCTGTACCCCGCCTGATTCAGCAGCGCTTCGTCGCGCGGCACAGGCGAAAGCGCCGATACTGCGCATACCGGCGCTTGTGATTCCTATCACCGAAAATATCAGCCGCGCAGCTCACATGACGATGTTGACCTTCGGCTCGCCACCCTTGCCGCCGCCCGCACGCCCAGCGATGTAGATCACCTTTTTGGGCTGGCTGCCATTGAGCACGCGCTTGGCCCCGTTGCTTTCCAGCGCCAGACGCCGCGCCTCGTCCCCGTCAATATCGACGGGCACCTCGATGCGATCAATCGGCTTGCCGTTGCGCATCACAACCAGCGTCGTGGTGTCGTCGGCGGCTTTCTCGGCGTCGTAAGCGGGCCACAACTGCTGATGCACGCTGTAGGCACCGCCCAGCCGTTCCCACAGTTCCTCGGCCATGTGCGGCGTGATCGGTGCCATCATCAACATCATCGACTGCATGACTTCCCGCCACAGCGCCGCGCCGATCTGCTGGGCGCGGACAGCGGCGCGCACATCGTTCTTGAATTCCATCAAAGCGGCGACAGCGGTATTGAAGCTGAACGCCTCCATGTCCGTCTTGACCTTGTTGATCGTCTGGTGCAGCCGCCGTTCGATCTTGCGTTCGGCGTCGGCGTCGCCCGTCTCAGCCGTCGGCCCAGCCACCACCAGATCCCACACTTCGTTGATCCAGCGCGCAGGGCCTTGAATCCCCTGGCTGTCCCAGGGGCCGCCCTTCGTCCAGTCGAAGCCGAACAGCAGGTAGGCGCGCACCGTATCCGCGCCGTACTGCGAAACCAGCTCATCCGGGTTGACAACGTTGCCCTTGCTCTTCGACATGCGCTGAATTTCCAGGTGGTGCCGCAGTTGGTTGACGTTGTTCGTCCCCTCAATCGACGGGATGTTGACCTGCGCTTCCGGCTTCACCTCAACAGTGCGCAGCCCGGTGTCTGTCGCCACCGTCAGCAGATTTTCGGTGCGCTTCATGATCTCGCCGATCACCACCGACTCATCACCCGCTGTCACGGGGGCCGCGTCCGGGTCGATCACTTCGACGCGATCCGCGAACAGCTTGCCGTTCTGCACCTGGCCCCACGCCGCAATCACATCGCCGGGGCGCTCCTCGCCCAGAATCTGCCCCTGATTGCGCAGCATCAGCATCGGCTCATCGACCAAGCCTTCCGGGTCGCGCCCGTGCGCGCGCATCGCCGCGATGGTGTCATCGAAGATGCCCAGGTCGCGCATGGCTTTGGTGAAGAAGCGCGTATACAGCAGGTGCATCGTCGCGTGTTCCGCGCCGCCGGTGTAGACATCGACCGGCAGCCAGTACGCCGCCTCTTCTGGATCGAACGGTGCTTGATCATACGCTGGACTCAGGTAGCGCAGTTGATACCACGACGAACACATGAACGTATCCATCGTGTCGGTTTCGCGGCGCGCCGGGTTGCCCTCCGCGTCTGTCGTGTGGACGAACGTCTCGTGCTGCGCCAGCGGGTTGCCGACGCCGGTCATGACGACATCACCGGGCAGTTCGACGGGCAGATCCGCATCCTTGACCGGCTCGACCTGCCCATCGGCGCGGTGGATCATCGGGATGGGCGATCCCCAGTAGCGCTGGCGGCTGATCAGCCAGTCGCGCAGGCGGTAGTTGACCGCTTCCTGCCCGAAGCCCTGCGGCGCCAGCCAATCCAGCACGGCATGGATCGCCGGGTTCTTACGCCCCTTCATCCCGTTGGACTCGGTGCCGTCGAACGGGCCGCTGTTGATCATCTTGCC
>JAADYY010000715.1 GCA_010092805.1 Chloroflexota bacterium
GATTTGCGGCCTGGCCGCCCAGAGGTGCGGCGGTAGCAGCCTCGCTCCTTTCTGCCTACATTAGCTATCTCATTATGCTATACACATGATATACAGCATCTTGCTGCGGCGCACATTGACAATTGGGTGTTTAAATTTGGTTGCCGCCGTTGGGCCGTGTTTGGTCTTCTAACCGCACCCACCCATGCCGCAGCGCCGTGACTGCCGCTTGCGTCCGATCCTGCACGTTCAATTTTTTGAGGATCGAGGTCATGTGATTCTTGACCGTCTGCTGGCTGATGCCCAGTTGGCTGGCGATCTCTTTGTTGCTCAACCCACGTGTCACCGCTTCGAGGATCTCCATTTCGCGGGGGCTGAGCGGCACAAAATGTTCGTTGGCGTCGATCACGTGTGGCCCGGTGATCGCCTCCAGATTGTCGTTGATCCAAGCGTGGAGGGCTTCAGCGTCCATGCGCTTGTCATCCACGATGTACAGCCCTTCGGCGGCATCGTAGATGACACTCACCAATTGGTCTGGCGTGATGTCCTTCGAGCAGTATGCGGAGGCCCCCGCACGCATGGCGTGCATCACCTGCTCGGAGTCATGGTAGGCAGTGAGGACGACAACCGCAATTTGGTGGTGGTTGCTCTTCAACTGGCGCATCACCTGCAGGCCGTTCATCGTCGGGAGGTTGACGTCGAGCAGCACCACATCCGGCTGGCGTTCCGAGGCGACACGCAGCGCCTGTTCCCCATCTTCGCATTGATCAATGACGGTGAGGTTCGCTTCAAGGTCGAGCGCTTGTTTCAGTCCGTCGCGGAACAGTGGGTGGTCGTCGACGATCAAAACAGAGACTTGCCGGGACGCGCGGCGCTTTTCATGGTCGCTGGTCATCGAGACTTCACGGCACCGACTCAGTCACTTGCGGGCCTGAGACTCAGCGCCGCTTTCTCCTTTCTCGAAAATCTTTCTGGATAGTGCTTGAGGAGCTGCGAGCGGCCTCTGTTGCCGAACATGGCGCATTAGACTTCTTGGCAGTATACACCTAAAGCTTAAGGAATCGCAAGTTAATCGCCGCGCGGGAGCAGGGCAAACGCATCGAATTCGATTTTGGTTTTCTAAAGATTCTCTAAATGCCATCAGAGTTCACTTCTGGTGACCAAAGTATCCTTTGTGACATGCTGAGAACTGAAATGAACCCAAATTTCATCTTCATGCGTTTGCCCTGTGTGTCATTACTAACCCGGTTGCGGAATGGAGTAGGCCATGTAGACTCGGAGCGCTACCCAGCACTCATCCAGCACGGGAAGCTTTATCCAGAAATTGAGGATTGCACGATGGCGAATGATAGCAACCGTAACCGCAGACAAAGCAGTCAGGCCCGGTCGCGCGCACGGGCCAAGCAGAAACTGCAAGAGCAGCGCGAGCAAGAAACCGGGCGTTCTGAGGAAGAACCCACAGCGCGCGGTGGGGGCGCACCCGCACAACGCTCCGGGAGTGCCCGCAGCGCCGACCGCATCCAACAGCGTGAACGCGAACGGCAGCGCCGCCGCCTCACCACGATCTTGATCATCGCGGGGGTGACCATCGCCATCATTGCGGGGCTGGTGTTGGTGGTCAACGCGCCCGCCGACGCGCCGTTCCCAGAGGCAACCGCCACCCGCTATGCAGATTTGCCAGTGGGGCGCACCGAAGAAGGTTATCCACGTTTGGGGCGCGGCGATGCGCCCGTGCAGGTGTTCGAATACTCCAGCTTCGACTGCCCAAGCTGCCGCGAATTCCACGAACAGGCCATTGATGATCTCGTCGAGCGTGTACGCGGCGGCCAAATGGCGCTGGTATACGTGCCGCTGTTCGGGACAGGCGGCATCACCAATGGGCAGGGGGCCGCGCAAGCCGCGCTCTGCGCCGCCGAGCAGGGTGCTTTCTGGGAGTTGCACGACGCGCTGTTCCTGTGGCAGGGCAACTATGGCAACCAAGCCTTCACCAACAACCGCATCGTTAGCGGCGTCAACCAGTTGGACATCGATATGGGGCAGTACAATGCTTGCGTGGGTAGCGGGCGCGCGCAGGACGTGACGCGCGAAGCGCAGGAAGAAGCGAACGAACTGGTCGGCTTCGCGGGCACGCCAACGATTGCCATCAACGGCGCGGTGATTCAGGACGACGAACTGAACACAGTTGCCGACCCGGAAGGTGTGCTCGCCGCCATCGATGAAGTCATCGCCAACCTGAGCGAACCAGCGCAGCCGCCTGTCGAAGTCACACCCGAAATCACCCCAGAGATCACGCCGGAGATCACAGCCGAAGCGTCACCGGAACCGACGACTGAGCCAGCGCCAGCAGCCACCGAACCAGCATCACCCGTAGCGCCTGAAGCAACTGTTGATCCCGAACCGTCCCCAACGGCCACCGCAACGGAACCCCCACCATCCGCCACGCCTGAGATTCCGGCTGATCCAACACCAACGGCTACGATAACATCAGCAGCGTCGCGGCCTGCGCCAACGATGACGGCTGCACCCCTGAATCCGTTTTAGCCGCTTCACAGCGCGCATCGATCCGCCAGATGGAGCGGGTGGGAGATGATCTCACCTGCTCCCTTCATTAGTCAGCA
>JAADYY010000181.1 GCA_010092805.1 Chloroflexota bacterium
AAGAAATAAATTTAACGAGAGGGTAGACGCACATCTCAACACCCCAATCCACTGTATTTGGGCTACTGAGATACCGCTACCCTCGTTTTTTCCCTGATTGAATGTGCATAAGATCATCGTGAGCGCCCGGAGGCGCTCACCCGGTGCCTAACTGAAGCCACTCCCTGGGTCGTCCTGGCGTGTGAAAGCGCCGTCCGCAAACGGCCCGCCGACGATTGCCTGGGTGATGTCCTGCATGGTACCATGCACGATCAAACGCGGCTTTTCGTAAGTGCTCTTCTCCTCACGATGCGTGGTCTGATCGTGAGTTGGGTTCATGGACTGCATCTCTACGCTCATTAATTACACCTCACATGCGGCAGTGGGAATACCAACATTATATCCAGGTTGGGGTCGAGATGCAATCAATATATACAAATAAATGAATTTAAATGTCGTCTTGAGCAGAAATGCAACCATGATTCACCGCCGCAGCCAGGCCGCCAGAGTCGCGGCGCGGCGCACCGAACGCGCCCAATATTCTCGCGCTGGCAGCAGATGCAGCCGTGTGTAAGGTGCCGAAGCCAGCAATTCGGCGTAGATTTCGTACAGTTTTGGCATATCAAGGTAAGGTTCGAGGATCGCGTGGTCGTGCAGCCGCGCATCCAAAAACGGCTTGTCCACCACGAACATGCCTTGATTAATGCTTGGTGTGAAATCTGTTTTGTCAGTGCGCCATTGGATGGCTGGCGGCAGAACCGTCTCCATTGCAACGCGCAAGATCCGGCGGCTCCACCCGTGACGAAGCTTTTGCGTTGGCGGCAGCGCCAAACAGAACTCCACCAACCGCTTGTCTCGAAAGGGATGCCGGGTCTCGATGTGCCAGGCTGCTGCAGCGTGCCCATTTTCCTCAAGCACATGCTGATGCCCAGCGCCAAGCAGATCGCGGCGATGTTGTTCGCGTTCGGTGCGGGGGATAAACGCGGCTTGTGCCTGATTCAACGTTCGCGCATGATCGTTCAGCCCAATTGCGGCAGCGAACTGTGACGCGATGGTCGGGTTCACGATGTCCGGGGCTGCTTCAAGCAGCTCGCCGCCGCGCAGCCGTCGCCAACTGTTTAGAAGGGGGGGGGGCAGCAGCGGCGTGTTGCTCTTGCGCACCAGGCGGGCGAATGAGGTGTCGGTCAGGCTTGCGACTGCGCGGATGTCCGCAAACCAGCGCCTCAAGTGACCGTGCTGCAAGCGATCAGTCAGGTAGGTGAGGGTGTAGCGGTTGAGATACCATTTATACGAATTGTTGAAATGGGCAGCTAACGCTGAAGTCTCCGCGATGAACGTCTGCCACTGATTGGTATGCATCAACTCGTAAAGGTAACCGGTGCCGTGTGAAACGGTGGTATCGCCGTCGTCGCCGTCGAGCAGTACACGCACACCCTGCGCATGGGCGCTTTCGTACAGCGCCCAGAATACCGATGGATTGGTGGTGCGCAGCAGTTCATCCTGATAGGCGAATAGCGCATCGACTGCGCCAAACGGGCTTGGCTCGGGGACATTCGTATGTGCGATCCCGCCGCCTGCGAGCACCATCTGCACGTAGGCGCTTTCATCACGTTCGGGGAGCTGCGCATCGCTGTAGAAGGTGTACAGCGATGCGCTGGTGGTTTGTTTGAGCAAATTGCGGGCTGTGCAAGCCACCGCCGACGAATCCAACCCGCCGCTGAGCAGCGACCCGACCGGATACGCGCTGCGCAGCCGACAACGCACAGCTTCCTCAAAATGTGTGCGGAAGGCTTCGGCATAAGCGGCATCCGACTCGAGGCGAATTTCGTGGGTGAGGTCTGGCTGCCAGTAGCGCTGCTGACGCGCACCGTCTTTATCGATCATCAGCCAGGTGGCTGGCGGCAGCCGCCGGATGTGACGGTAACACGTCGACTCGGTATCACCGTAAAAACCCAAAATGTCGGCCAGATACACCCCAATCTGGAATGCGTCGAGGTCGGCAGGGACTTCGGGAAGCGCCAACAACGCCTTGATCTCGGAGCCAAACGCGAACAACCGCGCGCTGTGGTGATAGTAAAAGGGGCGTACACCAAAATGATCACGGGCACAGAACAGACGCTGCGCGCGTTCATCCCAGATGGCAAACGCAAAATCCCCAATGAGTTGTTCGGGGCAAGTTGTGCCCCAACGGATGTAGGCGGCCAGAAGCAGATAACTGTCCGGCGTTGACTGCGGCAAATCCAACGCCGCGAGCAATTCCGTCCGGTTATCGATGCGCGCATCCGCTGTGATCACGTGCTCGGCGTGCGCGAATGGCTGTGTTTCGTGCAGCGCTTCGGGGGTGGTGCGCAGCATTGCATGACCCAACGTTGCAGTGCCGCCCAACCAGAGCGCTGATGCGTCGGGGCCGCGATGACCGACCCGATCCAGCATGGCGCTCACCGCCGCGCGCGTTGGCAGATCGCCATCTAAACTCAGTGTTCCAACAATGGCACTCATGGCGCGTGATCGCCCCCATTTGCAAACCTGCTGCATTCTAGCGGCAAATGGCGTCAGTGCCCAATCCGTGTGCAGCTGCGGAATTGTGCTCATACAGTGCTATACTCTGAGCGGAGAACATGGATAAAAACTGTAAAAGGTCTTGTGATGACGTTACCTGACTCCGCCTACCGTCAATTCACCCCGGATATGCGTATCTGCCGTGTGCTGAACGGCATGTGGCAGGTTTCGGGTGCGCACGGCTCCATCGATCCCGGTAACGCCGTCGGCAGCATGATCGGCTATCACGATGCCGGCTTCACAACCTGGGATCTGGCCGATCATTATGGCCCCGCCGAAGATTTCATCGGCGCATTCCGGCAGCAGCTCGCGGCTGCACACGGCGAAGCAGCCGTGGCGTCGATGCAGGCGTTCACCAAATGGGTACCGCGCCCCGTCACTATGAGCCGTGCCACCGTTGAACGGGCGGTGGAGGTGTCATTGCAACGGATGCAGGTTCAGACTTTGGATTTGCTCCAATTCCACTGGTGGGAATATGGCAACCCAGCCTACCTAGACGCACTCAAACACCTGGCTGACCTGCGTGATGAGGGCAAGCTACGGCATGTGGCGTTGACCAATTTCGATACTGAACATCTGGCACGCATCACGGAGGCTGGGATTCGGATCGTCTCGAATCAGGTGCAGTTTTCCCTGATTGATCGGCGGCCAGAAGTCAAAATGCTCGCGTATTGTGAAGCGCACGACATTCAACTGCTGACGTATGGCACCCTCTGCGGCGGTTTGCTTTCGGAGCGCTATCTTGATCAGCCGGAACCCGGCTACAGCACGCTCAACACTGCCAGCTTGCGCAAATACAAGCAGATGATCGATGTGTGGGGCGGTTGGGGGCTGTTCCAGCGCTTGCTGGCAACCCTCAAGCAAATCGCCGAGCGGCACGAGCGCAGCATCGCCAATGTGGCCACGCGCTACATCCTCGATAAGCCGTCTGTCGCTGGCGTGATTGCGGGTGCGCGCCTCGGTATTTCGGATCATCGGGCGGATAACGCGCGCGTCTTCGATTTCACGTTGAGCACCGCCGATCTTGACGCGATCCAGGAAGTCACCGCTCAAACGCGCGATCTGTTTCAACGCATCGGCGATTGTGGTGACGAATACCGCCGCTGACCCGGTAAGCCGCTCATGCGGCCCGCATGTTGGGCAATTTCACAAACTCACATTGGTAATCTCAACCACCACAAATCCGAATTATTGGGTACATTTTTGCTGCAATGTTATTTTGTTTGCTTAGCTCAATAGAAAAGCAGATTTATGAAAGATTCTTCATCAGAAAAAGTGATCGATGACATTGATAAGGCCATTTTGCGCGAATTACAGGCGGATTGTTCCATTAGCAATGTCGAACTCGCGCGCCGTGTCTCGCTCTCGCCGCCGGCTGTCCACGCCCGGATCAAACGGTTGGATGAGTTGGGGTATTTTCGCGGCTACGTGGCGCTGCTCGACCGTGAAAAAGTCGGTTTCGACATGCTCTGCCTGGTCAACGTGAGTTTGCAGCTTGATGATCCCGAACACGTCAATAGCTTTCGGGATGTCGTGAGCCAGCTGCCTGAAGTGCTCGAATGCTATTTTCTGACGGGGGATTTTGACTATTTACTCAAGGTTGTTGTCCGCAGCCGGAAAGATTTGGAGCGCTTTTTGCGCGACACATTGACGAGCATCCCCGGCGTTGAACGGATTTCGACGAGTCTTGTGCTCGGCGAGGTTAAATCGACCACCGCGCTTCCCCTGGAGTAGTTGCCTGGATAGTTGCGAAGAGAATACTGAGCGATTTGAGGAGAATATGATGTTGCATGTACGCGATTTTTTCGATCTGAGCGCGACCGAACACGCCGCGCTGTTTGCCGAGACCACCTATGTCTGGGAAGCACTGACTAAAATTGGCGATTACATCAAAATGCGTCTGGCGGATGATTTGCCGTCGAACGCGGAGACCTTAGCGCTGCACCCCACAACGGTTCTGAGTGGTGACATCCATGTGGGTGAGGGTACCAAGATCGACCCCTGTGTTTACATCGAAGGCCCGGCGATCATTGGCCGCAACTGTGAAATCCGGCATGGGGCGTATTTGCGCGGCAACGTGATTCTGGGCGATGGGGTGACTATCGGGCACACGAGCGAACTCAAAAACACCGTCATGCTGGAGGGCGCGGCGGCACCGCATTTTGCCTATTTGGGGGATAGTTTGCTGGGGGCGCGCGTCAATTTGGGGGCGGGGACGAAGCTCTCGAACCTGGCGGTGACCTCAAGAAAAGATCCGGTGACCGACCGACGCCCAACCGTCGCCCTCGATATTGACGGACGCCGCGTCGATACCGGGTTGACGAAAATCGGTGCGATTCTGGGTGACGACGCGCAGACGGGGTGCAACTGCGTCACCAACCCCGGCTGCTTGATCGGGCCGCGCACATTGGTTTATGCGCTGGTTTCGCTGGCGAAGGGTTACTATCCGCCGGATCAGGTCATCAAGCTGCGCCAGCAAACCGAAACCGTGCCGCGCCGCCCGTAGCGGATAGATTTAGCGCGTGGGATCTGCGCCGTCGAACATCAATGCCTGCAAATCGAGATCCTGCGCGGTGGCCAGGTCGTCCGGCGTGCCGATGGGTCGCCAGAAAGGCGTTGGGACAACCGCGACGTTTTCACGGGCGGCCAGCCACGTCACGTAATCGGTGATCTCATATTCGCCGCGCTCGGAAAGCGGTAGATCATACGAAAAGATCGAGCGGTTGAACTTGTAACCGCCGATGTTGACTTTGACGGGGGGCGGATAGGTGCCTGCGGGCGGCTTTTCGTGCAAGCGTATCAGGTTACCGTGCGTGTCGGTGACGGCCACACCGTATTTCGATGCGTCGTCGCGCTCAACCGTCAGAATTCCGAGCGGTGTTTGGGCGAGTTGCGCGACGGCTGTGGCGCTGTAGAGGTCGTCGCCGTTTAGCACGATGAATTCGTCACTTTCCAAATGCGGTTGGCAGCATTGCAGCGCGTGCCCGGTGCCGAGCGGCTCTGGGAGTTGTTCGACGAGATGATAGCGCGCGATGATCTGCTGCTGGGCCATGAACGTTTCGATGTGTTCCTTCAGGTACTTGACGACGATCAAGACCTGATCGACGGTTGGGGGCAAGCTCAGCAGCGACCACGCCAGGATAGGGCGTCCTTGCACATGCAGCAGCGGCTTGGGCGTGTCCTGCGTCAGCGGCATCATGCGTGTGCCTTTGCCGCCTGCCAGAATGATCGCATCCATCGGTTGATCTACCCTTTCACAACAGCGGATCGCATCAGCAGTCGATGTCGCTCAAGTCGATCTCTGGGAAGGCGCGGAGCACCGCCACAAACTGATCCCGGTAGGCCAGGGCGTCGGCTTCGGTGGCCGCCTCAAAGCGCATACTCAGCACCGGCTCCGTATTGCTGGCACGTATGCCGCCCCACCCGTTGGCGAATTTGATGCGCACGCCATCAATGGCCGTGATCTCACCCTCTGCGGCTAGCGCTGTTTGGATTCGCTCAAGCGCAGGGTGCATCAAGTGGGGCGGGCAGTGCGGGCGATACACTGGTGTGCTGTGCAACCGAGGGATACTGGCATCGAGCGCCGAAAGCGGTTGATCACTGTTGGCAATCAGTTGCAGCAGCCGCCCCGCCGCGAAGAAGCCATCGTCGAACCCAGGGTAATCCTCCGCCAAGAAGATGTGGCCGCTCATCTCCCCCGCGAGCAGCGCGCCTGTCTCGATCAGCTTCGCCTTGACAAAGGAATGCCCCGTCAGCCACATGATCGCTTCGCCGCCCGCCGCTGCAATCGTATCGAAAACCACCTGACTGCTTGACACATCGGCGATCACTTTTGCGCCGGGGTGCCGCGCCAGCAGATCACGGGCGAGCAGCGTCAGCACGCGATCCGGTGCAATCAAGTTGCCTTGATCATCGACCACCCCAACGCGATCCGCATCGCCATCGAATGCGAGGCCGACATCGGCGCGGTGCCCGACAACTGCGGCGCTCAGGTCGCGGACATTTTTCGCCTTCTGTGGGTCGGGTTGGTGATTGGGGTAGCGCCCATCCGGCTCACAGAACAAGCACGCGACCACATCGTGGCCCCAAGCGCTCACCAACTGCGGCCCGAACAACCCGCCGATCCCGTTGCCAGCATCGATGACGACTTTAAGCTGCCGCTGCATCGTGATGCGCCCGGCGAGATCATCGAGGTACTGCTGCCGCGCGTCCGGCACCGTCACGCCCGACCCGTCGCCACCGATGAAGTCGTCCGCTTCGATGAGCGTGCGCAGCGCAGTGATCTGATCGCCGTACAAGCTGCGCACGCCGATCCCCAGCTTGAAGCCGTTTTTATCTGGGGTGAGGTGGCTGCCTGTGATCATCAGCCCGCCGATGTGCCCACGCTGCACCGCGTGCCAATACAGCACCGGAGTCGCGGCCAAGCCAATATCGATCACGTTAAGGCCGCTCGCTTGCAATCCATCGATGGCGGCGGCGGCGAGTGCTTCGGATGTCAGCCGGTTGTCATGACCGACCACCACAGCGGTTTGATCGGCGCGGCGCAGGTATGTTCCGAACGCACGCCCAACCAGCCGCGCCACTTCCGGCGTGATCACCGCTTGATCGCCGTCAGCATCGCCGCGAATGTCATACTTTCTGAAGATTTCAGCGGGGATCATCGTCATCCGTGTACTCATCCATTGTTGCTATCGCCCGCAAGACTATACAGCAGAGCACACCACACGGCGAGTTTTTCGGCGGTCATTGTCTCAATTCGGGCGGAATCAAAACG
>JAADYY010000716.1 GCA_010092805.1 Chloroflexota bacterium
CGCAGGTTACAACTTTGTGCGCTCGCTTGCGCGCCGCAATGACACGCGCTCTATACGAATTTCGTTATGAACAGCGCTGCAGGGCTTTGGTCGTTTGTGGCCCCGGTATGGCCCTCACCCCGGCGAAGCGGGCAAGCCCCTCTCCCAGGGCTGAAAGCGCGGTCGGGAGAGGGGTGGGGGAAAGCTAGGTGATGCCGATCACGGGCCGAACGGCAGCTCACCCGGCGGCGGTGCGATCTCGCCGGCTGCGGGAGGCACGTTCGGGATCTGGGTGGGCGCAATCTGCGGCACCGTCGGTACAGCAGGCGCTTGCAACTGCGGCGCGGCCTGAATCGGGCTGGGCGCAGCGCCGAAATAGCCCGTCACCGGGAGCGCGCCCGGAATCCCGCCGAACACGACGCGGAAATCGTCGATGCCAGTGGTGTTGCTGTTACGCATGAACCAGAACGCCAAATTTGGCACGTAAATGCCGACGGTGGCGGTGCCGTTGTCGTCCCAGTCGCCCGTCAACGGCAGCCCCCCGGCGATCCCGCCGTACACAAACGAGGGCACATCCGGGGCAGCCGACGAGTTGCTGTTGCTCAAAATCCACAGCGCGGTCAGCGGGTTGTAAAAGCCAACCGTATCAATGCCGTCGCCGTTCCAGTCACCCACGACCGGCACGGTGTTGGCGATGGGGCCGAGGACAAACGCGATGTCGGCCTCGCTGCCGCTGGTGTTGCTGTTACGCAGCAGCCACTGCCCAGTGTCTGGGCGGTAGAGGCCGGGGGTATCGACGCCGTCGCCGTCCCAGTCACCCACAACGGGCAGCGCGCCCGGAATCCCGCCGTAAACGACTTGGAAATCGCCTTCGCCCGTCGTGTTGCTGTCCCGCAGGAACCAGAACGCTTGATCTGGCGCATACACGCCGACGGTATCGATGCCGTCGCCGTTCCAATCGCCCATCAGCGGCAGGTCGTTGGGGATGCCGCCGAACAGGAAGCTCAAATCCGGGTCGGGGCCGCTGGCGAGCGTCAGCCGCAGCAGCCACTGCGCGAAGTCGTTGCGATACAGCCCAATCGTATCTGGGTTCTGGCCGGGCGCGCCCTGCGTCGCGGTCGCGGTCGCGGTGAAGGTGGGGGCGCTGACCGTCGCGGTCGCCGTCGCCGTCGGCGTCAGGCTGGGCATCCCGGTATTCGTCGGCGTGTTGGTGACGGGCGGCGGCGGTGAGACGTTGGTCGGCGGGCCGATGGTCGGGCTGCCGGTCGGCGTTGGGGTGATCGTCATGGGCGGCGGCGAGATGGTCAGCGGCGGGCCACTGTTGGTCACCGTCGGCGAGATCGTCATCGGCGGCGGGCCAGACGTGATGTCCGGCGTGCCGAACGTGGGGCTGGGCGAAAGCGTCAGCGGCGCGCCCGTGCTCGTCCCGGTCGGCGGCTGTTCGATGACCGGAGGCCGCTTGAATGACGGGCCAAACAGATCGGCGGGCAGTTCGCCACCCGCCGGGCCAAGCGCGTTCGGGTCTGGCGGCGCGATGCTGACGGGTGGTGGCGTCACGGCTTGCGGCGGTGCCGGGACGTTCTGCGGCGGCGCGCCGATGTTGTTCGTACTTGGCCTGACATGCGGGCTAACGTTCTGCGTCAGCCCGCCGTCCACGCCGAAGACGGTCGCGCTGCTCCAGTCACCGAAGCCGCCGCTGGGGTTCCAGGTGCGCACCCACCAACTGTAGGTGTTGCCCGGCGTCAGCGTGACGCCCGTCGCTGGGGTCGCGCACTCGCTGCCCGCACAGATCGCGGTTTGATCAAACCATTCATCGGTGACGTACTGCCCGGCCCCGGTGACATCGCTCAGCCAGATGAGGTACCAGGTCGCCTCATTGACGCGATCCCAGCGGAAGGTTGGCTGAGTGTCGCTTGTGGTGCCAATTGGGGCAGTCGGGTTGGCGGCGGCAGGGGGCACTGTCATCGTGAAGTTGGCCTCACTGCTCCAGGGGCCAAAGCCGCCAAACGGACTCCACGTGAGCACCCACCAGCGATAATCGCCGCTCGCCAGGTCGCTCGTGAGCGGGTCAACCGCGCAGTTGTCGCCCGCACACACTGCCGCTTGATCGTACCAGTTCTCAAGAATCGGGGTGCCGTCCGCGCCGCTCACCCACAGCAGATACCAGGTCGCGGTATCGACGGCGGCCCAGTTGAACGCGGGCCGCGTGTCGGTGATCGCGCCCTGCGGATCGCCCAGGGTGGTTGCCAGGGTCGGCGTGACGACGGTGAAGTTGGCTTCGTCGCTCCATGGCCCCATGCCGTTGCTGAAGCTGTCGGTGCGCACCCACCAGCGATGCGGCCCCCCGTTGAGCGTCACGCCCGCCGGAGTCACGGCACATCCGCCCTGAATACAGATCGTGCGGTCGTACCAGGTGCTGTGGACTTCCACGCCGCTCGCTTCGCTGATCCACAGCAGGAAGCGGTCGGCTTCCGGCACGTCGTTCCAGCCGAATTCCGGTTCGGTCTCATTGATGTTGCCCGTCGGGTTGAGCAGCACGGCGGCGGGCGGCGGCAGCACGGTCGTTTCGGCGTTGATGCACCAGTTGAGCAGCGTACCGGGGTCGCCGCTGAAGGTGTCGGTGATGCTCAGCGTCCAATCGCCGCTCAATTCCATGCCATCAAAAGCGCTGAAGGCCTCCGCCGGACGGTAGGTTTCGCCGCTGATGTACGCCTGCGCCGGGTTGCTGGCGATGGTGCAGTTGACCTGCGCCGCCAGGCTCGCGTCGTCATCCAGCAGATTGAACAGATCGTTGCCGCTGCAATTGGCCGCCTGATTGATCGGGTTGTCGAGCAGATTGATCGTCTGGCCGTTGTGCTCCAGCATGATGATCATATCGCCGACGTAGGTGTGTGTGATGCCGAGGTTGACTTCCAACTCGCTGATGGCACCCATATCTGGGATCGAGATGGTCGTGGACACCGTGCTGTTGTCGCTGATGGGCAGCGGGCCGTTCCAGTTCGGGTCGTAGACATCGGCGCAGAAATCGCCCACCGTCTGCGGCACCACGCGCAGCGGCGCGCTATCGCCCGTGCCGATGACGCTGCCGCTCTCGTTGGCGGTCGTTTGGAACACAGTAGCCAGACTGCCCGCACTCGTCCCGGTCAGGCTCACGCTGAGGCCGCACTGTGCGTTCGGCACCAGGCTGAACCCGGAAAGCGCGAAGTTGGTCGTCGTCAGGGTGTCGATGCTGCCGCCGCAGCCGTTGCTGAATGTCCCCGGCACGTACTCCAGGCCCGCTGGCAGCGGCCCGCTGACGGTGATCCCGGTGAGCGTGGTGCTCGCGTTCAGGTTGGACACAAACAACTGAAGCTGCGCGCTGCTGCCGCTGTTGGCAACCACGAGATCCGGGTTGACGCGCGCCTGAATCACGCTTGGCGGCGTGACGCCCGCCGGGTTGGCCGTATAGATCGCCTGCGCGGCACTCACGTCGTCTTCTTCCAGCGCGTTCAGGTTCGGGTTGTAGAAGGCGTTCATCACCGCCAGGATGTTCGGCTCGTGATTGATGCCGATGCTGTGGCCGATCTCGTGGAGCGTCACCAGCCCGAAGTTGATCTGCCCCGATCCGGCGCTGCACTGCCAGTTTTCAGCGATGTCGAAGTGCATATCCCCCGCGATGCTGAGGCCGTTAGGCGGCGGGAAATAAGCGTGGGCCAGCACGCCGGTCGGCCCGTCGAAGGTGTGCCCGCCGATGCGGATGTGGCCGTCAGCGCCCGCTGCATTCACCGGGAAGCCGACGCCGCTATCCGGCACTTCCATAAAGGTGATGTCCGCGACCGCTTCCCAGGCATCAAACGCGGCGTGGACAGCGTTGGTGAAGCAGGTCTGGTAGGTGGGCAGGTCGCTGATGGCGATTGTGTCGCCCGCGCCCGCGCCTTCTACGGCCACACTCACCCCCGTTGGCATGAAGCTGTAGGTCACCAGACCGCCGGGCGAAAACAGCGGCCCCCCGCCCCACTTGCGCCCGTTAAGGACAAATTCCGGATCGACGCCCGGCGCGGTGAAGGCCGTATCCACGCTGACGCCGCCGCCGTCATAGCGCAACGGGCGGTCGCCGATCTCGGCGGAACATGCTTGGATCAGCGCGACGAAGGCGGCACGCGCCCGCGTCAGCGCGCCCTCGGTGGCGGCGGTATCCGCCTGATTGTGGGCCAGCAGCGACGCCAGAAAATTGCTCTGCGCCGCTGCCAATGCTGCGTCAGCACAGACGGGTTGGTTAGCAGCGGGCGCTGCTGCATCCGCCGCCGCGTTTGCGCTGACAGCCTCGGCGGGCGTGGCCGGTGATGCAGCGAAACCCAGCGCCAGCGCGCCCAGCCCCACATTCACCAGCAGCGCGGCACCGATGGCCATGAACTGCTTCAGTCGTTTCAAAACCCTATCCCTTTCACACGTCAAGGTTACCCTCGCGGATCAGCACGCCGATCCCGCAAGTCTAACGCGCACTATAAACAGTTCTGCGTGGATTGACAACCGATAGGCGCTGAGGCAGTGGGCAGGTTGCGGCGTAGGTGTCACCGGGCGCGCCGATCACGCACCCGGCTTGAGGTTGCAGCGCGGGATTAGAATTCGGCGGCCCGCACGCGCCCGTTCGATGCTTTGGCGGGCATCAACAGCGCGGGGCGGATCTGCTCTGTCCAGCGGCGAATGGCTTTCCAGTTGCGGAAATCGCCTTCGGGCGGCAGCTTGCCGAGCGCCTTGAGCGACAGCAGAATCGTCAGCGGCCACTTTTTCGCGTCGAAGGCCCCGGCGAATACGCCTGTATCCACCGGATGAATCTCCGGGACGGCTTCCAGCACCGGCATCAAATAGCTGCGGGCTTCTGCTTCTGCCGTTTCCTCACACGTGCTCAGGCAGACGACAAAATAGGCCACCGGGACATGGCTGAGCGCGTCGCGGTAGGTTTCGACGAATTCGGCGGCGGCTTCCAGCCACGCCCCGCCGTAGATGGCGCTGCCGACGACGACGGCGGTGTATTGGCCCACGCCCATGACGAGATTGATGGGCAGAATGTCGACTTGGGTGCCGTCACGCCGGAGCTGCTCGCCGATGGTGCGGGCGACGCCAGTGGTTGATCCTTTGATCGATGCGTAGGTAACCAGTATTTTCGGGGACATTAGCTTCGCTTTTCTACAAAAATTACTTTACTAACACGAACTTGAAACAATGGATTATTTTCAGGTGCGGTGCATGTGGGCTGCGGCTTGAGTCTATCTTAGCACTGAAACCCGAATTGTCTATCCCGGCTGATTACAGGGCTAAAGTAATTTTTGGCGCGGCTTTTCGTGACATTTGTCACAGATGTTGTTGGCGAATCAGGCCCTCACCCTAAATCCCTCTCCCAACCGCCGCTTTGCGGCTAGGAGAGGGACTTCAAAAGCAGTTTTCTCCCCTGC
>JAADYY010000182.1 GCA_010092805.1 Chloroflexota bacterium
AGCAGGGGAGAAAACTGCTTTTGAAGTCCCTCGCCTAGCCGCAAAGCGGCGGTTGGGAGAGGGATTTAGGGTGAGGGCCTGATTCGCCAACAACATCTGACGCATGTGTGACAAGGTGTACGCCCATGACCATCGAAATGAACGAAATCCGCGCCGCGCTGGATGCGGCCATCGCCGCGAACGATGCCACTGATCTGGAACGGCTGCTGACGGACCACGCTTACCTGCCAGGCGGTGAACCCAATTTCGCGCTGATCGAGGGGTTCGCGGCACAGGTTGGCGCAGTCGTCGCCGCGCCCAACCCGCCGGAGACGTTCCTCGAAGCGCTGCTCGATGGCTGGGCGGCGCTCTCGCCCGCCGCAGTCCCCAACGACAACCCGCGCGCGATTCTGCCCGCCGCTGCCGCCCGCAGCTACGGCGCTGTCGCTGCCGCGCGCCCGGAATGGTGGTCAGCGGAAGTGGGCAAGCTCGAATGCTGCGCCGCCGACCCGCGCCCGCTGGTGCGCCAGAACGTCGTGCGCGCGCTGAACGATGCCCGCCCGCTGGCGGATGCCGTCGCCGCGCAGGGTGACCCCGCAGCGCGGATCGCGGCGGTGACCAAGCAGCTTGAGGCCTCCGAAACCGCCTGATGTGCGGCATTTGCGGCGTCCTCACGGTTGACGGCCAGCCGCCCGACTCGGCGGTGGTGGGGCAGATGCTGGCCAGCCTGATCCATCGTGGGCCGGATCACGGGGCGGTTGTCGTCGATCACGACGGGCCGCTCAAGGTGGCGCTGGGCAACCGGCGGCTGGCAATCCTCGATCTGTCGCCCGCCGGGAATCTGCCGATGCAGACCGCCGATGGCGCGCTGTCCGTCGCCTATAACGGCGAGATCTACAATCATCTGGAGCTGCGGCCCGCGCTGGAAGCAGCGGGCGAGACGTTCCGCTCCACGAGCGATGCCGAGACGCTGCTGGCCCTCTACCGCCGCGACGGGGCCGCCGCGCTGGCGCATCTGCGTGGGATGTTCGCCTTTGCCCTATGGGATCGGGCGGAACAGACGCTGCTCCTGGCGCGGGATCGCCTCGGCGAGAAGCCCCTCTACTACTATCACGACAGCGAGCGGCTGATCTTCGCTAGCGAGATCAAGGCGCTGCTACAGCACCCGGATGTCCCGCGCCGCTCGGCGCTGACGCCGGAACGGTTGGCGTTGTATTTGGGGTATGGCTACACCCCTGCGCCGGAAACAGCGTTTGTCGGGATCAAGGCGCTGCCGCCCGGCCATCTGCTGACGATCCGTGCGGGCGAACCGTTGATCGATGCGACGCCGCAGTCATACTGGAAACCGCCAGAGATCGCGGGGCCGCGCCCGTTTGACGCGCTGGCCGAACGTGAGGCGGTCGAAGCCGTGCGCGCGGCGCTGGGCGATGCCGTCCGCCAATGCCTGATCAGCGATGTGCCGCTCGGCGCGTTCCTGAGTGGCGGCCTCGACAGCAGCCTGATCGCGGCGTTGATGCGCGCGCACAGCAGCGGCCCGGTTAAGACGTTCAGCATCGGCTTCACGGGTGATTCCAGCTTTGACGAGACGGCGGCGGCGCAGCGTGTCGCCGATCACCTGGGCACGGAGCACACGGCGTTCACCGTCGAGCCGACCGCGCTCGACCTGGTGCCGAAATTGGTCTGGCACCACGATCAGCCGTTCGCAGATAGCAGCGCCATCCCGACGTATCTCGTCAGTGAGCTGACCCGTGCGCAGGTTACGGTCGCCCTCACCGGGGATGGCGGTGATGAGTTGTTCGCCGGGTACGAGCGCTTCTACGCCGCCTCACTGCTGCAACGGACGCGCCGCCTGCCCCGCGCTGCCTGGGGCGGCTTCGCGGATGTGCTGGAGGTGTTCCCGGAGGGCACCGGCTACTACGACCGGGCCAAGCGGCTGCGGCGGTTTGCGCGCGGGGCCAGCCTGCCGCCCACGCAGGCGTATTTCTACTGGCTGCGCGTCTTCGACCCGGCGCAAACGCGCGCCCTCAGTGCAGCGAGCTTCGGCCTCGACCCGGCAGGCGTCCATTTCGCCAAACGCTTCACACGCGGGGCGCTGCGCGGGGCCACCACCGCCGATCTGCTGGACATCAACCTCCGGACGTATCTGCCCGATGACCTGCTGATCAAGACCGACCGCAGCAGCATGGCCGTCTCGCTGGAGACCCGCGCCCCATTCCTCGATCATCATCTCGTCGAGATCGCGGCGGCGCTGCCCGTCAACCTGAAGCTGAACAAGCGCATCACCAAGTATGTGCTCAAGCAGGCGGCGCGCGGTCTGCTGCCCGACGACATCATCGACCGGCCCAAGCACGGCTTCGGGGTGCCGCTGGGTGCGTGGCTGCGCGCGGACATCGCCGCCGTGCGCGATGTGCTGCTGAGCGGGGATTTGCGCAAGCGTGGCCTGCTCAACCTGACAGCGGTCGAGCAGATGACCGACGCACACACGCGCGGCCACCGCGATCACGGCGCGCGGCTGTGGGCGCTGCTGACGCTGGAATGGTGGTATCGCTTGTTCATTGATCCGCCGGAAATGCAGCCCGAAATGACTCGCTCATGAGCGCCACGCGCCCCGTTCGGATTCTGCGGATCATCGCCCGCCTGAACATCGGCGGCCCTGCGATTCATGTCACGCTGTTGACTCAGCGCCTCGGCCCCCCCGACTACGAGAGCACCCTCGTCTGCGGCTCGCTTGGCCCCGGTGAGGGCGATATGCACTTCTATGCGGCGGCGCACGGCGTCGAGCCGATCATCATCGAGTCGCTCAGCCCGGTGCTCAACCCCATCACCGATAGCATCAC
>JAADYY010000717.1 GCA_010092805.1 Chloroflexota bacterium
CGCGATGCTCAAGGCGGGCAGTACCGGGCACCCTGGCATCGGCACGATCCACGCGCCGGACTGCCAGACGGCAATTCGCAACCTGGAAAACCGCGCCAACGAGCACAAAGAGGCGGTGGCGTCGGCAGTGCGGGCGATGCTCGCCAACGCGACCGTGCCGATGGTGGTGATTCATATCGTCAACCCCGAAGGGCGACGGCACGTGACCACCATCGAGGAAGTGCTGCCCAGTGGCGGCGATACGGGCAGCGGCGGGCGCTACCCGATGCAATTGTTGTGGGAATGGAACGAGGATTCGCAAACCCTGCGCAAGCGCTATCCGCCGAGTGGCGAGTGGGCGCGCGGGGTGCAGTTTCCCGGCGAAGGCGACGATTTCGTCTGGCGATTACCAGAATAACGGAAGGAGGGCAGATTGCGATGACGAACATGGAACTGTACATCGCCACAAGCACGGTGCGCGGGCTCAAGCCGCTGCTTGACACCTATGACGGGGTGTATGTCATTCAGAGCGACCTGGCAACGCCAGAGATTCTGACCAAACAGTTGCAGACCCAGCCGCACGCGCTGTTTCTCGACGATAGCTCGGTGCCGATCACCGCGTTGTGGGAAGTGATAAACAAGGCACTCCTTAGCGGTATTCGCACGTTCATTGGCCTCTACACGCCAGCCAGCCAGCCCTACGCCGAGCAACTGCGCGGCGGGGGCGCAAAGGTCATCACGCGCCCGGACGCGGAGAGCGTGGCGGCCTGGATTGCGCAGGAGTTAGGCTTGCAGCACAAGGCGGTCTCCCGTGAGCAGCGCATGCTGTCGATTGGCGTTGCGAAGGGCGGTGTGGGCAAAACATTGCTGACCACGCTGCTGGCTGAGGGCTTTCAGCGACGCGGCCTCCAGACGCTCTACCTGGACGGCGACCCGTCAAACCCCGGCGGCCCGACCACCTACCGGGTGAGCGCCAGCAGCCTCAGTTACCTGCACCTGGCGAAGAAGGGCGCAATCCCGGTCAACGTCTTGCAGCAGCATATCATTCACCACCCGTCGGGCATCCACCTGCTGCTGGGCGCTGATCCGGGCGGCGACGATACCGACCTGGACCTGGCCGCGTGGCGGGGCTTGCTCGGCACGGTGCGGCAATTGCCAGACGAGCGGATCGTGCTGGTCGATACCGGCCCGGACTACAAGCGGCGACCCTACGCGGCGACGGTGCTGCGCGAGGATGGCTACGTCATCCTGCCGGTGCAGCCGGGGCAGGCGCAAACCACCGCCGCGATCAACATGCTCAGTCACCTGGCAAACAAGGTGCCGGGCGCAGAGCGACGCTGCTTCATTGTCTACGTGGAGCCAGAGAAAGGCAGCGTGTCGAAGGTGAGCAGTGCACGAGCGATGCTGGAGAGCAATTTCCCCGGCGTGCGCGAACTGGGCGTGCTGCCGCGTGACGCCCGCGCCGTGTCGATGGCCGGGGAGCATCACCACGATCGCTATGTGTCGCCGCTTGACGTGGGCGGCAAGAACAAGCTCGTGCCCGCGATTACCACGTTGGTGAACGACCTCTGCACAGCGATGGACATCATGCCGCCACTCAGCGCGCCGAGAAGCGGCCTGCTTCAGCGCATGTTCGGCGGGCAGCGCGCCCAGGCTCCTGAAACGAGTTCAGGAGGCGCACGCTGATGGACGCATTCCTGACCCCCGCAGCGGCCACGCAGGGCCACGACATCACGGTCATCGAGGACGACGCGCTCCGGCAACTGGGCAACGAAGACCACCGCCTGCATCAGCAGCGGGCGACGCTGATTGGGAATCCGACCGTGCTGGCTGCCGTGCGCGATGTGCTGGAGCGCAGCGTGCGGCATAGCAAAGAACGCGAGCAGCAGACGGCCCTTCGCGCGGACGACGACGACACGCCAGTAGCGCACCTGCGCGAAGTCACCGTAGACCTGGACCCGTTCTCGCCTGCGCAGCAGCGGCAGGAGCAGGTCTGCGTGCTGTTGCGGCAAGAGATCGACACCCAGACGTACCAGGGCGGGCCGCTGGCGCGGGTGCCGACGGACGAGGACACCCTGCTGGCGCTGTACAACGAAACGCTCGGGTGGGGGCCGATCCAGCCGTATCTCGACGACCCGAACATCCAGGAGGTGAAGATTATCGGCAACGTGCGCGGCGTGTACGTGCTGGTGCAGGAGAGCGGCAGCGACTTCCAGCAGGTGGAAGAGACCTTCCCGTCGGTCGAGTCGGTGCTGCGGCGGGCGATCCTGACTGCGACGATCCTCAACACGCGCCTTGATTCGGCAACACCGCAGGCGACGCTGCCGCTGTCGAACGCAACGCGCATGCACGTGAGTATCCCGCCGCGCGTGGACGATGGCGTGCTGGTGAGTATTCGGCGCGGGCGGCTCGACAGTTGGGACGTGGACGACCTGGTGGAGCGCAAGGCGCTTACCGCAGAGATCGCCGCGTTGCTGCGATTGTTCTGCGCGGCGGGGTGCTCGTTCCTGATCGGCGGCTCGACCGGCAGCGGCAAGACGGCGTGGCTAGAAGCGCTGATGAATTCCTGGCCCGGTTCGCCGCACGTGGTGACGATCGAGGACGGGATGCGGGAGATCAACTGCCGCCACCCGATCTGGACACCAGAACTGGTCAACACGCAGGTGCGCCCGGACGACTACGCGCGGGCGGCGGTCGAGGCGCTGCGGCAGACGCCGAGCATCGTGGCCCCTGGCGAGACGCGCAGCTTTGAAGCCGGGGCGATCCTGTACCTGGCAACCACCGACCACGCGGTGCTGACGACGATCCACGCCGAGACGGCCACCGAAGCGCTGACGGGCTTTGCGCGGCGCGCAGCGGACCCGAAGGCGTTCCAGTACGACCAGAAGCCGCAGATGGCGCTCGAAGACACCTGTCTGGCCTTCACGGTGGTGATTCACCTGGCGAAGCTGTCGGGCAAGCGCTTTGTGCGCGAGATTGCGCTGGCAAACGGCGTGACCTACGACGAGGCGGGGCAGATGCGCCCGAACGTGATCCCGCTGGTGCGCGGGCGGGTGAACGACGAGAGCGGCGACGTGGTCTGGGACATCCACGCGACGGTGCAGGACCGCCGCCTGGTCTGGAACGACCCGGCGCAGCAAACACCCGAGCGGATTCAGGAGAAGCTCCAGCGGGCGCGCATCCGGCGGGCGGCGCGGGCGAACGTGACGCAGCGGCGCGACCTGGAAGCCATGATCGGGCAGGCGCAGGCGTTGCTGGCGTCGCAGGCAGCGCCCGAGGCGCTGGCCCTGCTGGAACGGGCCTGGGCGATCGTGCACGACCCGCGTATTCTCGGCTACGCGCAACAGGCGCTGGCCCGCGACAACGAGCGCTGGGCGCGCCTGCACGAAGAAACTCGCCAGCGGCATCAGGGGCTGGAGCAGATTATGCGCTACCAGCAATGGGACATTGTGCAGCAGCACCTCACCGCGATCCTGAACTATCTGCCAACCGCTGCCGCGTACCAGCCTCCTGGCGGATGGCCGACGATCCAGCAGCTGTCTCTTATACACATCTCCGAGCCCACGA
>JAADYY010000718.1 GCA_010092805.1 Chloroflexota bacterium
ACGCTCGATGGTTGAAGTGGGGTAGCGGTTGACTCCTAAGCGGACTCTCTGGGCACTGAGCGGTTGTGCGTTGCTGTTTCTGGGCGCGTGTGCTGACATCGTGGCGGACACACCAGCGACTCTGCAAGCTGAACGACAAATGTATATCGCTGAGGCGACATCCATTGCGCGTGAGGCCGAGATCCTGGGGCAGGAGGTCGCAGCGACCGCCGCCGCCGCCGCCACGTACGTCGCGCAAATGGAAGCGATCAACGATCAGTTGGTGGCCACGCTGCGCGTCGCCGATCCGCCGCCCGCGCGGCGCGGGGTGGGGGGGGGTGCGTCTGCGCTGGGCAGCGCGCCGCCGGGCGACGTGACCGCGATCACTGGGGAACGCTTTGGCGGCTTCAGCGGTACGGCTGCATCCACACGTGAGAGCGATGGCTGCATCACGGAGCCACAGCAGGCGTTTGCAGCGGATGTGGGGCGCGTTTACGCAGGTGTGGAGGCATTCGACATCCGTGCGGGTGTGACAATGGGCGTTGAGTGGTATTATGAAGGGCAAACTGTGTGGACGGAGACGTTCACACTTGACCAGCCCGAAACGCAGATCTGTCTTTGGTTTTACATCGACCCATCGCTGCTGGATCTGCGTGAAGGGCGCTGGTCGGTGCAGTTATTCGCCGACAACATCGCTGTGATGGCACCGATGGCATTTACCATCGGGACCGTCGCTGGAGATACAATGGAGTGATCAAGACGGAGGGCATCGTTCATCCGTCTTTGGCCGGTTGCTTTGGCTGAGAATGGCTTGAAATCACACGGCTTGCGCTTAATTTTGCTGCTTTGTGGGTTGCTGCTGACGGTCGTGTCAGCGCGCGCGCAAACGACCGGCGATGAAGTGACGCCAACGCCCGCGGGGAGTTACGTGACGGCGACGGATATTTTTGTGCGCGGTGGCCCCGGCGAATCGTTTGCGTCGGTAGGGCGGTTAGTCGCTGGTGATTTAGTGCGCGCGGTCAGCCGCAACGAGACCGCCACCTGGGTGATGATTGTTTACAACCGGGGTTATGGCTGGATCAGGCGGGATCTGGCAAGTTGGGATCTGTCGGTCGAGGGGCTGCCGGTAATCGGCGATGTGAATCTCACGCCGACGTCGCTTATCCGTGAACGGACGCCGATTCCGTTCAGCACGCCAACGCCATCGGGTAATTGGGTTTCCGTGGAGGAAGTGGGCGCGCGCCTGCGCTCTGGCCCTGGCCTGCGCTACGATGTGCGTGGCGTTGCGCTGAGCGGCGCACAGGTAGAACCGGTCGGACGCAGCCGTGAAGCGGATTGGGTGCTGATTCGCCATGAAGATGGGTTCGCCTGGATCGCACGTTCGCTGGTGTCGTGGGTAGACGATATCGATGACCTGCCGATTCTGCGCTTGAATGCTCTGACCCCCACGGCAACATTCAGCCTGACGCCGACACCGTCCGCGACCCCGACATACACGCCCACACCCACAGATACGCCGACGTATACCGCGACCCCGACATCAACGCCGACGTTCACGGCGACACCCACTGCCTCAGCGACGCCGACGGCGACATTCAGTCTGACGCCGACAGCGTCCGCGACCCCGACGCGGACACATACACTTACGGTCACTTCGACCGACACCTTGACTGCCACCAGAACTCCGACGCCCACCGCTGCGACGGCGCGATCAACGCAGGCGTTCGCGGTGAATCGGACGTTGACACCAACTGAAACTGCGACACCGACCGTCACAGATACGCAATCTGCGACGCCAACAGCGAGCGCCACACATACGCCAACGCCGACTCGCACAAGTTCGTTCACGCCAACCGCAACAGCGACTTGGACGGTAACGGCGACGGCCACGCAGACCCCTACACCAACGCCAACCGCCACGTTGACGGCGACGGCAACCGTCACGCCGACGCCAACGCCCACACCGACCGCAACCCATACAGCAACGGATACCCCCACGAACACAGCAACGCCGACCCATTCACCGACGGTAACGCCCACAGCGACGCCCACTCACACAGCAACCCCGACTGCGACGCCGACGAACACATCGACGGCAACCGTCACACCGACGCTAACGCCCACACCAACCGTGACACCGACCGAAACCGATCCGCCCACTGAGACGCCCATACCTGGGGGTATCATCCCGCCACCAGCGCAAACGCCGCCGCTAGCGGCGGCGACGGCGACATCAACGCCTTTGTCTAGCCCAACCGCGACTCTGACACAAAGTCCGACGGCGACGCCAACCGACTCGCCGCTGATCGCGGCAGAGACTCCAAGTGAGCCACCTGCGGCGGTCGCGGACGATGTGCCGCTGATGGCGCTGCTGGGCGGCGCAGGGTTGGCGTTGGTGCTGGGCTATGTGGGGTTGTACTGGCGTGGTCTCATCGTGCTGGAGCGCTATGCTGGCGGCTTCGTGATTGGCGGGTGCCCGGTCTGCGCGCGTGGGCGGTTGAGTGTCGAGACGCGGCAGAGCCGGACGCTGGGGATTCCGCGCTCGCGCTCGACGGTGCGCTGTGATAACTGTCGTTCCGTGCTGCGTGAGGTGGGGTATCGGCGCTGGCGTTACGCTGTTGACCGGACGGCGAATCGCGCGCTCTATGATCAACTGAACCAGCGCGTGATCGACGAGAACCGACTCAAAGCGCTCGCACCGCAGCAGAGTCAACCGTCCACGCCATCTTCTGCGCGCCCGTCCGCGCAGATGCCAACGTTCGTCGATGATGAAGACGAGGGTGTTTAGTGGCGTTGGTTGAGTGCGTGCCGAATTTCAGCGAGGGGCGGCGCGCGGATGTGATTGCGGCGTTGGTTGCGGCGGTGGAGGCGGCTTCAGTCCATCTACTCGATGTCAGCAGTGATCGCGATCACAACCGGACTGTGATCACATTTGTTGGTGAGCCGGAACCCGTGATTGAGGCGGCGTATCGAACGGCGCAGGTGGCAGCGGCACAGATCGATCTGACGACGCATCGTGGTGTCCACCCTCGAATTGGTGCGGTCGATGTGATCCCGTTGATACCGCTGCGTGAGGTAGCGTTGGCGGAGTGTGTCGGCTTGGCGCGGCGGTTGGGGCAGCGGATCGGTACGGAGCTGGGAATCCCTGTTTACCTGTATGAAGCGGCGGCCACACGCGCCGAACGTACCAATTTGGCCGTTATCCGGCGCGGCGGCTATGAAGCGTTGCAAACAAGTATTGAGAGCGACGCGACTCGTCAGCCAGATTTTGGCCCGGCGCGCGTCGGATCGGCTGGGGCGGTGGCGGTTGGCGCGCGCGGCCCGTTGATTGCGTTCAACGTCTATTTAGAAACGCCAGATGTCACCATCGCGCAGGCCATTGCGCGCACGATCCGCGCTGCAAGCGATGGTTTGCCGGCTGTTAAGGCGCTGGGAGTGTTGGTTGGTGGGCAGGCGCAGGTTTCGGTGAACCTGACCGATTTTCGGCAGACCTCACTGCATACACTCATCACGGCCATCCGCACGGCGGCACAGCAGCGGGGTGTCGAGATTGCGCGCAGCGAACTTGTTGGTTTAGTGCCACAGGCGGCGCTGATCGAGGCGGCGCTCGATGCGTTGATGTTACCTCCACAGGCACACGATCAGGTGTTAGAATACCGCGTTGGGGCAGCGACACAGGATTACCGCCCCGTACCGTTTGAGTAACTGTGAACCATGTGAACAATAGCGAACAAAGCGAGATTGTAACGCGGTCAACGACCACCCACTTCGGCGGGTGGCTTGCGGGAAACCCTGCTTTCCTCCACCCGCTCAAGCCGGGTGGTTTCCAGCAAGGAGGTTTTGATGAAACGTAGCGCTTTCTGGCCGCTTGTGATTCTGTTGGCGCTGCTGGTGCCGGTGCTGCTGATCAACCAAGTGGAACTGGGCGCACAGGTCTGGCCGACGCCCTCGGCGCATTTGTTCCCGACCTTTACACCAACGCCCTCCTCAACGCCTGAAGTTGTGTTTGGGCCGACACGATCCAACCCATTCCCGACATTCACCCCCACGCCCACACGCACCGCAACCTTTGTAATCCGGGCGACTCAGGCCAACCCATTCCCGACATTCACCCCCACAGCGACCCGGACGCCACGCCCGACCGAACCGCCGCCAACTTTCACGCCGCCGCCGGCTGCGGTGGCCGCGACCTTTAGCGAGCATTACCGCTTGCAGCGCCCGGTCAGCAGCGGCGACACCAACTGGATCGCGCGAAATTATCCCTACGGCGGCACCAATGGCGGCACGCTGCAGGTGCATCATGGCGTCGAGTTCGTCAACCCCATTGGGACGCCGCTGCTGGCTGCCGCCAGCGGGGTGATCCTCTACGCGGGCAGCGACAGCGGGGTGATCTTCGGGCCGGTGCCGAACTACTATGGCAATCTCGTCGTGATTCAGCACGATTTCACCGCGCCGGATGGCCTGCCGATGTTCACCCTCTATGGGCATATGGATCGCATCGATGTGCAGGCGGGGCAGACGGTGCGGGCGAGCCAGCAGATCGGGACGGTTGGCAGCAGCGGGATCGCGTTGGGGCCGCATTTGCATTTCGAAGTCCGCGTGGGCGATCCGTTCGATTTCGGCGCGACGCGCAACCCCGAACTGTGGATTCGTCCGTTTTTCGAATATGGGACGCTGGCGGGCCGGGTGGCCGATGCAGCAGGCAACCCGCTGTACGAGGTCACGATTCAGATCCGCTCGAATGAACTCACGCGCAACGCCTTCAGCTACGGCGGCCCATCGGTCAACCCCGACCCGTTGTTGGGTGAAAATTTCACGATGGGCGACCTGCCCGCTGACTATTATCGCGTCAGCGTGAATGACAACGGGCGCATCCGTTTTGACGAGATGGTCTATGTGCATCCAAACCGCACCACTTGGGTGGATGTGACCTTGAGACCCTGATCGGGCGGTGGGGCGCACCACTGCGCTTCGAGCGTGCGCCCCTGGCCGTTTGTTGATCAGTTGCTATAAACGCGGTAGGTCACGGCGAGCTGCGTATCGTTGACAAAATCGACGCGCATGACGCCGCGATTGCCGTCCGCCGTGATTACCCCGACGATGGTGCCAGGGTTGAGTTCGCTGCGCGGCAAAGAGTCACGGGCGATCACCTGTGGGTTGATCAGATCCCAGTGGACGCCGTTGTAATCAAAGCCGCCGATCAACCCGATACGCCCGCCGAAGATTCCGTCGAGGCCAAGTTCATCATTGGCATTCCAATTGACATCCCCCTGCACAAGATTGCCTTCTAGATCGAGCGTGTCGCCGAGGTTGAGCGTTTGTGCGCCTTGATTGATGATCGGTCGGTCAATGCGGTAGTTGAGCGAGAACATGTTGTTGGCTTCGCCGACGGTGCCCTCGAAGACCTGATTGTTGTTATCCACGATGAGCGAAACGCTGTAGAAGCCGGTGTTGCTGAGGATGCCACTCAGCGGGATCACCTGCACTTGACCTGGCGCAAGGCCCGGCGAGGTGCCATTGATGAAGGCGTTGTTCGGTGGGAAGGTGCCGCCCACACTGAAAAAGCCAGCGGCGTTGCTGCCCGCGTTGCGCACCGTCACGTTGATCGTGAAGGTCTGGTTGGGAATGATCGGATCCGGGATGACAACCGCGCTGTCGATGATCAAGTCCGCCTCGACCGGGCCAGGGGGAGTCGCGGTGACATTCGGGGTTGGGGTGGCGGGCGGCGCGATGATGGGGACATCGTTTAAATTGCCAATGACATCCAGTAGGCGTGTCGCCATCCAACCCTGCTGCCCGCGAAAGTCGATGACGACCCAGGTATTATCGGCGGTTGCGCCGACGACTTCGCGCTGATCCCCCTCATTGAGTTGGCCGAGCACGTCGAAATCGGTGCTGGGGCCGCTGCGGACGTTCTGAACCGGGATGCTCACCGTGACGAACACACCTTCGAGTGTCGGTGATGGGGTGATCGTTGGATCGACGCCCGGCGGGAGCGCCGGAATATCTGGCGGCAGCAGCGTCGTTCCGGCGTAACGGGCGAGTACCTCCGAACCCCCAAGCGCATTCAGCCGTGTGATGGCGACGTTGATGCTCATCTCGCCGCCGCCGAGTCGTGCGGGGGTCAGCGGCCCTTGCACCCCATCAATCCGGTCGATCTGGCGGAGCGAGTCGATCAATGTGCCGGGCTGGCCGAGCGCAGTGGCGATCAGGTTGATCGCATCGTAGCTCGCGGCAGCAATCGGATTGGGTACCGCGCCAACGGCGCGGGCGTAGGCCAGCAGAAAGTTGAGGCTGGCGCTGTCCACGGCGGCGGTTGGCCAAGTCGCAACGCTGACGATGCCCTCAAGCTGCGCAAATGGAACATTTTCGCGGAATACATTGCTGCTCACCTGATCGTAGATGAACAAACCGCGCCAACCCGCCGCCCGCAGCTCGCGGTACAGCGACGCTGCTTGCGCCGGGCTGCCGAAAGCGGCGAGCACTTCGGGGGTGGCGTCCAGCAGATCGCTTTGCAGCCTTGCCAGATCATCGGGTTGGAGCAGCAGCAGCGATGGCTCCGGTGCCACGCCGAAATCGCTCAGCGCCAACGAAAACCCGACCGCGCGCTCCGTGCTTTCGATGTCAAGTTGGATGGTGGCAATCTGCGTCAAGTCGAGCACCTCGACCAGATGAGCGGCGAGGGCGTTGTTTTGGTTGATCTGCGAAGCGCGGGTGCGGAATAACAGCCCGCTGTCGTCGGCGGTGAGCAGCGCATCGCTGGTGGCGGGGGTGAGTACGGGGACGTTGAGCGCTTGCAGATCGCTGAGGTTGTCGAGGATCGTATCCGCTGCTTGCGGCCCCAACACAGCGATGACCCCTGCGTCACGCAGATCATTCAGCGCACTGGTGAGATCGCCGTTGGTGGGGGGCACGGTGATCACCTCAAGCTGGAATGTGGAACCATCCGCGCCGATGACCCCGCCCGCTTCGTTGATCTGTTGTGCGGCCAAACGCGCGCCCAAACTGATCGGCCCGGTTGGGGTGTCTAGCGCGCCGATGGTGAATGTCGGCTGCTGTGCCTGCACCGAAAACATCAGCACAGCGCTGAAGGTGAGCAGTGTAAACAGAAAAATGACGACCCATGATGACCGTGACTGCATAGCGTAATCCTCCAGATTTTTTTGCCCTGAGTATAGCTTTTTCACGAAAGGGCGACCAAATTCAACCGCGTGAAGGCTCGGGCGTTGAGCGTATGCCGCTCTTGATTTTCGATTCACGACTGACTATACTCTCACCACATGGCCTTGAGTTGTTTATAGGGTAATAGTTCGACCATGCAGCGTGAACGGGTTGCGGAAGATATTTTTGTGTTTATCAGCGAGCGTTATGCACAAGTGACTGCCAGCGTCGTTCTGACGACGGCGGGGGTGGTGTTGTTTGATACGCTGCTGTATCCTGAAGAGACGCGCCAAATCCAGCGGTTTGTTGAGGAACGGCTGCGCTCAACCGTGCGTTACGTGATCAACAGCCACTTTCATGCCGACCACACCGCGGGTACCTGCTTTTTTCATGAAGCGCAGGTGATCGCCCA
>JAADYY010000183.1 GCA_010092805.1 Chloroflexota bacterium
ATCTGGGAACATGATCACACCGTGTGGAAGCCGGAACCCGTCGAAATCACCAATCGCCTGGGCTGGCTGACGAGCGCCGAAGTCATGCAGGACAACATGAACCGCCTGCAGGCCCTGGTCGACAGCGTGCAGAAGGCAGGCTATACGCACGCGCTGCTGCTGGGTATGGGTGGGTCGAGCCTGGCACCCGAAGTCTTCCGCACAACCTATGGAGTGAAGGACGGCTATCTCGATCTCGCCGTGCTCGACAGCACCGATCCAGGCGCGGTGTTGGCGTATGCCGCGCAGCTCGACCCGGCCAAGACTCTCTACATCGTCTCGACCAAGTCGGGCGGCACAGTGGAAACGCTGTCGTTCTTCAAGTCGTTCTACAACCAAACGCTGGCCGCCGTCGGCGCGGACAAAGCCGGCGAACACTTCATCGCCATCACCGACCCCGGCAGCAGCCTCGAGCAGCTCGCGGAGCAGTATCGTTTCCGCGCCACGTTCCTCAACGACCCGAACATCGGCGGGCGCTATTCGGCGCTGTCCTTCTTCGGCGTTGTCCCGGCGGCGCTCCTTGGCGTTGATCTGGATACGCTGCTGGAACGCGCCACCAAAATGGCCCTCAACTGCGACAAAGCCAACTGCCCCTCCGAAGGCGACAACAACGGCGGTCGTCTGGGTGCAGCGATGGGCCAACTGGCGAAGGAAGGCCGCGACAAAGTCACGCTGATCACCTCGCCGCAGATCGAGAGCTTCGGCGATTGGGTCGAACAGCTCATCGCCGAAAGCACGGGTAAAGAGGGCAAGGGGATTCTGCCCGTCGTCGGTGAGCCGGTCGGCGCACCCGATGTCTACAGCAATGATCGGCTGTTCGTTTACATGCGGGTGGCGGGCGACGGCACCCACGATGCCGCTGTCGAAGCCCTCAAGGCGGCGGGCCACCCGGTCGTGACGCTGCACCTGCACGATCTGTATGATTTGGGTGGGCAGTTCTTCTTGTGGGAGATGGCGACCGCCGTCGCCGGGCACATCATCCAGATCAACCCGTTCGACCAGCCGAACGTGGAAGCGGCGAAGGTGCTCGCCCGCCAGATGACCGCCGCCTATCAGCAGGACGGCAAACTGCCGGAACTCACCCCGCTGCTGAGCGACAACGGCCTGACCGTTTACGGCGATGTGACGGCCAACAACGCGGCAGAGGCGCTCAAGGCGTTCCTGGCGCAGGCGGCCAACGGCGCGTACGTCACGCTGCAAGCCTACATCCAACCGACCGCGGAAGCGGATGCTGCGCTGTTGGCGCTGCGCACCAAACTCCGCGACACAACCCAGCGCGCGACGACCTCGGCGTATGGGCCGCGCTTCCTGCACTCGACCGGGCAGCTCCATAAGGGCGACGCCGGGCATGGCCTGTTCATCCAATTCACCGCCGACATGCCGCAAGACGCCCCCATCCCCGATGAAGCCGGGCAGGACGCTTCGACGATGAGCTTCGGCGTGCTGAAGATGGCGCAGGCCCTCGGCGACCGTCAGGCGCTGCTGGACGGCAGCCGCAAGGTCATCCGCTTCGATTTGGGGGGCGATGTGGCCGCGAATCTGGCGAAATTGACCGAGGCGCTGAGCTAACCCCGATGATCAACGCTGTTATCTTCGATTTGGATGGGACGCTGGTACAAACCGAGGCGCTCAAGGGGCTGTCCTACGCCCGCGCCATCATGGATCTATGTCCCGATTCCGTGACCGAAGCAGATGCCCTGGCCGCGTTCAAGGACGCGGTCGGGCTGTCCCGCCAAGAAGCGGCGCAAAAGCTGATCGACCGCTTCGACTTGGCTGAGCGTGCGGGCGTGTACATGGACGAACTGAACGTCGGCACACCCTGGCAAGCCTTCGTGCAGATTCGGTTGCGCCACTACGAAAACATGATCGCCAACCCGGAGATGCTGCAAGGCGTGAGCTGCCAGTACAATCTCTCGCTGCTGGACGCGGCGCGGCGTCATCAACTCAAAACGGGGCTGGCGACCATGTCGCACTGCCCACAGGCGCATCGTGTGCTGCAAATTCTGGGCATTGAAGATCATTTCGATTTCATCGCCACCCGCGAAGATGTCGAAAACGGCAAGCCCGACCCAGAGATCTATCTGATGGTGGCGGGGCAGCTCCACACCGCCCCTGCCGAAACACTCGTCATCGAGGATTCGACCAACGGTGTGCAAGCCGCGATCAACGCGGGGATGCCCGTTGTGGCGGTCGCCAACGACCTCACCCGCGACTCGCTGTATGCGTCGGGGCTGCTGGCAGAACGTTACATCGCCGCCCACCGTGCTGATCTGCCGGATGTGGTGAGCCAGTACATCGACCTGCGCGGGTAGCGGCACCCGCTGACCCAACAATACCCAATCTGCCTGGGCGCGCAGATGCCCCCCACATCATGCTGCGCGCCCGCAGCCATGCTGTTATCACAGCGTTACCTGTTAACCATCTGGCACTTCACACTGACCTCGAAAGGACCCCAAGATGCAGTTAGGCATGATCGGACTGGGCAAAATGGGCGCGAACATGACCAAGCGCCTCCTCGACGGTGGTCATCAGTTGGTGGTCACTGATTTGAACGCGGATGCCATCGCTGCGGCGGAAGCGGAAGGCGCGACCGGCGCGCAGAGCATGGCAGCGCTGGTCGCCAAGCTAGATGCGCCGCGCGCCGTGTGGGTGATGGTGCCCGCTGGCGACCCCACCGAAAACACCATCAAGAATTTGATGGCGGTGCTTGAACCCGGCGATACGATCATCGACGGCGGCAACAGCTACTACGTCGATAGTGTGCGCCGCGCCGAGATGCTCAAAGAACACGGCCTGCACTTCGTTGATGTGGGCACGAGCGGCGGGGTTTGGGGGCTGAAAGAAGGCTACAGCATGATGATCGGCGGCGAAACCGAACCCGTCGAACGGCTGCGCCCGATCTTCGAGACGTTGGCCCCCGGCGCGGATCTGGGTTGGGGGCACGTTGGCCCCAGCGGTTCCGGCCACTACACCAAAATGATCCACAACGGCATCGAATACGGCATGATGCAGGCTTACGCGGAAGGCTTCGAGCTGCTGCAGAAGAAGGAGCCGTTCGGCCTCGACCTGCACCAGATCGCGGAGATTTGGCGGCATGGCAGTGTGGTGCGGTCGTGGCTGCTGGATTTGACGGCGCGCGCGTTGGAGGAAAACCCGTCCCTGGAAGGCATCGCCGCCTACGTTGAAGATTCGGGCGAAGGACGCTGGACAGTGCTGGAAGCGATCAACCTGCACTGCTCAGTGCCGGTGATCACGCTGGCATTGCAACGTCGGTTCCGTTCACGTGCGGCGGCCCCGTTCAGCGATAAGCTGCTGGCGGCCATGCGCAATCAGTTCGGTGGGCACGCCATCCGGGCGGAAGACGAACCCAGCACCTGAGCGTCACGTCAGGTGAGCACTTGTCTGGGTGATCACACTGTGTGATCACCCGATTTTGGCCGCAGCCGCGGCAGTGTCACGCTGAAGCAGCTCCCCCGTTCTTCGCGGCTTGCAGCATGAACCTCGCCGCCGTGCTGCTCCACGATCCGCTTGACGATGGACAACCCGAACCCCGTCCCTTCGGCTTGGGCGTGCGCGCCACCCCGCACCCGGTAGAACGGCTCAAAGATGCGCGGCAGATCAAAGGGGGGGATGCCAATACCGCTATCCTGCACGTGAATGATCACACCGCCATGCCGAGTCGGCTCGGCAAACAGTGCAATCGTCCCGCCAGCGGGCGTGAACTTCAGGGCGTTCGACAGCAGATTTTGCAACACCTGATCGATGCGCCGCACGTCGAGCTGCAGTACGATGTCCTCGGGGAGCAGCGTCCATTCCAGCAAAATCCCCTCGGCTTCCGCGACGACACCATACCGCTGGCCGGCGTGGTAAAGCAGGTCGTTGATGGACACATCGCTCAGATCGAGATCGGCGTCCTGGTTGATGCGGTCAATGTCGAGCACTGTGTCGATCAACTCACGGATGTTCTGGGCCGACTCCTGAATCGAGTCGAGATAGCCGCGCCCCCGGCCATCATTGACATCGCCGTGCATCTCAATCATCTTCAGCAGCAGATTGATCCGGCTGAGCGGGTTTTTCAAGTCGTGCGCGGCGGTGCGAATGACCTCATCCTTGATTTCGCTCTGTGTCGCGTAATGATCGCGTTCACGTTCGTAGTGCGTGCGGATTGCCTGCCGCTGCTGCTGCTGGTTGAGCTGTGTGTTGATGCGCGCGACCAATTCTTCCACATCGAACGGCTTGCTGAGGTAATCTGCCCCGCCCGCTTCGAAGGCGCGCACCTTGTCGAGCACACTCCCCTGCGCGCTCAGGAAAATCACCGGAATGTCGCGGGTGCTTTCGTCAGATTTAAGCGCATGACACACTGCATGGCCGTCGACTCCGGGCAGATTAAGATCCAGCAGAATCAGATCTGGCTGATGAAAGGTGAACAGCGACCATAGATCTGGCGCATCGAGCGTTTCGACCCACACCGCATACTGATAGGCGGTGAGCGTTGTATGCAACAGCGCAAGATGCGCCGCCCGGTCGCCAATGACAAGAATGTTGGGGTTGCGAACCGCTGATTCCGGCATCGTGAAAGCAGCTTCCGCAAACGGCGACGTGCCTTGTAATCGATTACTTCGTAGATCTAAAGTTGTGAACATGATGAGCCACCAGCTTGAATGGAATATCACACCGTCTGACGATGTACTTGATGAATTATCATTATTCATAGCACGGCGTTGTCCCCGCAACAATCCTTCATGCCGTCCTAACCTGCGCCCAAAGAGACGCCCTTGCACAGCCTCGCGGGGTGCGCACTGGTGAATTCGTCCTAACCCAAGCGAACATTGGCCTTGGGCCGAACGACATTGGAACACCCTCAATGCGTTTCACCCACATTTTCACCACAATTGGCCTATATAATACGAAAAGATAGCTTATACCGACAAGAAAGTCCGAGAATGGACACCGTTATCCACTCGGCGGCACCACCAGATCCCGACACAACTAAATCATCCGATCATTCGTATTGCTACGCGTGGCTGGACGGCCTCGCCGTTTCTCTTGGGTGAACTCTGACCAACGCATCACCGCTAGCATCAACCGCTCATAGGCGCACGACTTGGCCTGTGGCGGTCGCAGCGCATTTTTCCAAATCGGCGCGCTTTGG